>NZ_JBLZFZ010000042.1:0-57541 GCF_050753385.1 Pantanalinema rosaneae CENA516 | reverse complement strand
AGATGTGTATAAGAGACAGCCTATCTCCCCACCGCCCCACCCTTTACCTACCTTCCAGTTCCGCTGATCTCCATCAACCTAAAGATGGGATAAAGCCTGCCATCACGATATAATCCCAAGTGTTTGATGAAGTTTGACGAAGAACGGTTAAATTCGCGAAAACAACCAGAGATTGCCAAGAGGTGTGAGCGGACGTGGAACAAATTGAAAGTAAGTTAGAATCTCCAAGATTGAATGAATCAGGTGAGCCGCTCCGTTCTACTGTCCCCTACCAACCCATGATGTCTTCGCCTTCAACCAAACACCCCTCTTCCACTCCTTGGATTGTCAAGGGGTTAGCGATCGTGGCAGCCGCAATGACTTCAGCTGCGATGGGCTTAGTGATGGCATTTTTAATCCCCTTGCCGACCGGAATTCTATCCAGAGAAAAAATCAGCAAACCTGATCAGGTCTGGAAAAGTGGATTTGGCTATCAAGTCTCCCGCCCTGTGAATATTTTGGTGATGGGCATCGATCGGGTACCAGAAGCTCAACCGGGTTCTCCAGAAATCTTTGATGGGCGGAGCGACACCCTATTATTATTGCGAGTTGATCCCCTGAATGACTCGGTCAGCCTGCTGTCGATTCCTCGGGATACTCAGGTGGAACTGGAAAATGTTGGCATGACCAAAATTAATGATGCCAATGTGCGGGGGGGGGCGATCCTGGCAGCTCAGACCGTCAGCAGTACGTTAAATGGGGTACAGATCGATCGCTACGTGAGGGTGAGTACGGATGCCTTTCGGGAACTGGTGGATCTGATTGGGGGGGTCGAGGTGAATGTGCCCCAAGCCATGTCCTATGAGGATAAAACCCAGAAGCTAAAGATTGATCTTGCCCCTGGACTACAGACGTTGAATGGCGACCAGGCAGAACAGTTTGCCCGCTTTCGCTACGATGGCTATGGCGATATTGGGCGGGTACAGCGGCAACAGGCATTGCTCCGGGCATTGCGCCAACGGATGCTTAACCCTATGATTATTCCGCGTATCCCTAGTTTGATTCAGGCAATGCAGAAATATGTGGATACCAACCTCAGTGTAGAAGAAATGCTGGCATTGGTCACAGCAGGTCGGCGCATTGGTGACGGAGACTTCAAAATGGTGATGTTGCCGGGACGCTTTAGTGCTCCCGATGAGTTTGTTGCCAGTTACTGGATCATGAATCTGGAAGGGCGCGATCGCGTGATGAAACAGTATTTTGAGGTTAATCCTGTTACCGATGCTGTGACCTCGCGGGCGGCTGATACACTGCGAATTGCCCTTCAGAATGCTTCTGGAACTCCGGGGGTTGCCTACGAAGTGCGGGAGGAACTGGCAGCGCTCGGATTTAACAATGTCTATATTGTGGAGCAAGCTATTTCGGTTCGCCAGGAAACCCGGATTATTGTGCAGCAGGGAGATCTAGATGCGGCTCAACAAATTCGGGACAAGTTAGGGTTTGGTAAGGTAGAAGCAGCTTCGACGGGCGAGTTGGAATCTGACCTGACGATTCGGATCGGGGCGGACTGGAAAACTGCATTTAAACCGGGCACCGAACCTTAAGCCATGCGAGTCAATCGCTTCTTTCGCTTCTTTCGTTATCTGAACATGGCTACCTTGCGGGAAGTGATTGTCCGGAGTGGACAGCAACGCTTACCGGGACTGGCGGCTGAAATTGCGTTTAACGCAACTCTGGCAATGTTCCCAGCGATCGTTTCCCTCTTGACGGCGATCGGTATGCTCGGTTCGTCTCAACGTGCCTTTGATCAGTTAATTAATCAACTAGGGCGAGTGTCACCCGATGAAGTCTTGGCGTTAATTCAAGGATTTATTCAGGAGATTAGTCCGTATAGTAGCCAGAGTTTATTTTCTATTAGCTTTATTGCCTCAATTTGGATTGCCTCCGCTGCCATTAGTGCGGCAATGAATGCCTTAGATCAAATCCATCAGATTCCTGCTGCCCGCCGCCGATCGTTTTGGCAAGCCAAGTTAGTCTCGTTAATGCTGACGATCGGGACACTCCTGCTGATGCTGGTGGCTTCTATCACGCTGTTTGTGAGTGATTGGATTGTGCAATTGGTTGCCAGTCAAAGCGATCAACTGGTAGAAACGATCGCTAAACGTCCCAATGTCATGGAACCGCAATTATTACAGTTATGGCAACGCCTGAGTTTACCCCTGGCATTAGGGCTGGTGGCGCTGGCATTCGGCTTTATTTATCGGTTTGGCATCAGCCGTTGGCAACCAGGAACTCCGATCCTATCCGGGGCGGTATTATCCACCATTTCTTGGGCGCTATTGTCCAGCTTGTTTCGCCTCTATATCCGCAACTTTGGCAGCTATAACCGGATTTATGGTGCCTTAGGGGCGGTGATGATTCTTCTGGTCTGGTTGCAATTAGGGGCATTGATGATGCTGATTGGTGCCCAACTGAATGCGGTGGTGGGAGAAGCCATGCGTCGCCAGAAGCCCACCCTAGCGTAGGTTACTGATTACTGCCAGGATGATACAGAGAAAAATCAGCACCCACAGCACCCAACCTTCAATAAAGGATAATAGTCGGGCTCCTCGGAGTACCCAGATCAGGAGGGTCATTCCAAGAGTCAGCAAAAATGCTAGTGTGGTCGGTTTGATAGATCGGGTCATAGGGAGATAAACTATCCTATTCTGGCTGCTTCCCATTATTGGCGAGGGGTATTGTAGCTGCGAACACCGGCAATAATCCCGATGCCCATAGCCAGGAGAACGATCGCCCAAATGGCATAGTCGGGTAGTACCGTTAACCAGCCTAACCCCTTGAGGAGGATTAATACGGCGGTGATCACCAACATAATGCCGACGATATACAACAGAATGGAAACCAACAGGTCAGGCGGTCTGCTCACGAATACTTAGATTTCTGTAGCACTACAGCCCCTATTGTGGCATTGGGCTGTCGGGAAGTAAGCAGAATTTTAATTGTCGTCTCCTGTGCCGAAACGGGGAATTCTAGCCATAACCTAATGGGGATTTGGTTGAGCCACCGCCGCCTTAACATTGAAGAATGAGCTGGGAACCACATCGGCAATCCTTTGATTGACTCATGAAATCTTTAAATCTTCATCGTTTCGCTTACCCCTTTTTCATCAAGATGGAGCTACGTTTGTGAAGAAACTGTTAGGTTTCCCTGTTCATCATTCACCTGGAGTTGCGAAATCGACATGATAGCTTCTACCTCATCCCACTCGACGGCGGCTGTAGTTTACCCGGAGGGGAACGATCGTGGTGCGGCAGCACTCCTGAATGGCGAGATTTTGCTAGATACGCGATCGCACACGGCTTGGGGATCCGCCGTCCTGGCTCAACTTTATTTACCTATTGATCGCGCGATCGTCTGGCAGGGCTTGACAAATTATCCCCGCTGGACACAATACTTCCCTGATCTAACGGAGAGCCGAGTGGTGGCGCATCCCACCTATACTCGACTGTATCAGGCGGCCAGCAAGACTTTTGTCTTTTTAACGGTGCAGGTTGAAATTTATCTCAGAGTTCGGGAAACGGCTTTGCAACGGATTCAATTTCAATTAGATGGCAATTCTGCTGGCAGTTTTACGGATTTTGCTGCTGACCTGACTTTGCACGATTATGCCAATGGTACATTGGTTCGATACTATGTGCAGGCAACTCCCACGATTCCGGTCCCTAGCCTATTGATTCAGCAAGCGATTCAATTTGATTTACCCAGCAATTTGCGGCAGATGCGGCAAGTTCTTTGTCAAGCGTAATCTGCCTATTTCCTATTTCCTGGCTCGTAGATTAGGATAGAAACAGACTAATTTGTTCGCCTAGAACATTTGTTGAAGCATTAGCGTGCTCTCTAGGTAGCCTGTCACTCGGCGATCGTTTATTCGTCACCAGGACTTTGTTTCTGCGATTAAGATTGTTAAATTGCACACAGATTTTTCTTCACTCAATCTGGGTTTCAGATTGGGATTCTTGGTGTGCTTAACCTTCCCTTTACGGACAGGTTGTAGCGTTAGAGAGACGCGTAGAGTAAATTTACTGAGGTTTATGATTTCCCTCTCCAAGTTACCCCGTTGGACGATCTCGGCAACCACTGTTGTCTTAGCGGCAGGTATGGCTGCCTGTGCTCCTAGTTCTCCTCCTGGTTCGCCTACAGCCGGTGGAGGTACGGCAACGGATACTGCTACCCAGTCTACTGGAGGAGCCACTCTGACAATTAATGGCGCTGGAGCTACAGCACCTAACCCGCTCTACCAGCGTTGGTTTGCAGAGTACAACAAAGTTGATCCAGCAGTGCAGATTAGTTACCAGTCCGTTGGGAGTGGGGCTGGCGTTAAACAGTTTTTAGAACAGACGGTTGATTTCGGTGCGTCGGATGACCCCTTGAAGGATGCTGATCGCTCGAAGTATCCCCAAGATCGGGGGGGGAACCCAGTGCAAATTCCATCCACTGGCTTGTTCCTGGTATTTGCCTATAATCTAGACGGAGTCGATAATCTGCGGCTGTCGCGGGAAGCCTATTGTGGTATTGTAGATGGTTCGATTAAAACCTGGAATGATCCGAAGTTGGTGCAAGATAATCCCGGTGTAACGCTGCCGGATGCCCCGATTTCCTGGGCATATCGCTCGGATGGTAGTGGCACCACGGCGATCTTTACGAATCATCTTGTTGAAGCCTGCCCTAACTGGAAAGCGGGTGCAGGTAAATCCGTGGAATGGTCGATTGGTACCGGAGCGAAGGGTAATGAAGGGGTAACGGCTCAAGTGCAGCAAACCCCTGGCGCGATCGGCTATGTTGAGTATTCCTATGCGAAGGAAAACAACCTGAAGATGGCGGCATTGCAGAATAAAGCCGGTGAGTTTATTACGCCATCGCCGGAAGCGGCTGCCAATGCGTTAGAAGGGGTGAAGCCAAAGGAAAACTTTGTGGTTTCTGTCCCGGATCCCGATGGGAAGGATGCTTACCCGATCGTCAGTTTGACCTATCTGCTGTTATATGGAGAGTATCAAGATCCGGCGAAAGCAGAAGCCCTGAAAAAAGTGGTGAACTGGGCGCTGAAGGATGGTAAGACGGCAGCAACTGACCTGGGATATTTGCCCTTACCGGATAGTCTGGTGTCGGAAATTGCCGCTAAGCTGGACTCGATCCAAGTAGCTACCGCGAAGTAATCTGCTGCGGATAGCGATCGCTGCTAGGACGTAGATGACGACTGGCAGCGATCGCTGTGATGGTATTGCACTGAAAAGATTTGACCTAACCCGCTTACTGCCGACGTTGCCCGTTCTATCCTGCTTGTTCGATCGTCTGCCGTTGCTCTCTATCAGAATTTATGGCTTTACCATCCCGTGATGTTTCCTCTGACCAACCGTTAATGTCCTACCGCCAAACTCCACTGTCGCGGGGCATAGACAACAGCTTTGTGACTCTGACCGTAATTTTTGCGTTGGGTGTCGCCCTAACTCTGGTACTGATTGCGCTCCAGGTGGGGCGAGATGCGATTCCGGCAATTCAAGCATTTGGCTTAGCGTTTCTCACCACGAGTCGCTGGAACCCTGTAGAAAGTATCTATGGTGCCTGGACTCAAATCTACGGAACGTTAGTGACTTCCTTTATGGCGCTACTGATTGCTATGCCGATTGGCGTGGGTGTCGCGATCGTTCTCAGCGAAGATTTTCTTCCTCCCAGTCTACAGAAACCACTGGTGTTTATGATCGAGCTATTAGCAGCGATTCCCAGTGTGGTGTATGGGTTATGGGGCATTTTTGTGCTGGCACCCCTGCTGCAAGGCCCCTCAATCTGGCTGTATCAAAACTTTAGATGGATTCCGTTATTTAGCACTCCGCCTACAGGTAGAGGAATCTATATTGCCGGGATCGTGTTAGCGATTATGATTCTGCCGATTATTGCAGCAATTTCGCGGGACTCGCTCGTGGCAGTGCCTTCAGAACTACGGCAGGCTGCCTATGGGTTAGGGGCAACCCGGTGGGAAACCCTATTTAAAGTGATTATCCCCACGGCGATCTCTGGCATTATTGGCGGCGCGATGCTGGCGTTGGGGCGAGCGATGGGAGAAACCATGGCAGTGACGATGTTGATTGGGAATTCCACTGTGCCCTCGCCCTCACTGCTTGCCCAGGGGTCAACGATCTCTTCACTGCTAGCGAACCAGTTTGCCGAAGCGGATGGGCTACAAATTGCGGCTCTGATGTATGCTGCCCTGGTGTTATTTGGGCTGACGCTAGTTGTGAATGTGCTGGCGGAAATGATTGTTAGCCGCGTCCGAATGAAGGTTTAGCAGGGGGGAATGTCCTATGACCAGTCCAGAATTTTCTGATGCCATGCTGTCTGGGAGAAGCTTGACGCGATCGCATTTATCTCCCAAAACCCTGTTCTCTAACCTGATGACGGGGTTGGCGTTTGCCTGTGCGATTCTGGCTCTGATTCCGTTAATCGCCGTTCTGTATTATGTCGTGGTGAATGGAGCGGCTCGGCTCGGACCGCAACTGTTTACCCAATTACCGCCCCCACCGTATCAACCGACCTCCCCCCAGTTCAACACGGGTGGGTTTGGGAATGCCTTTGTTGGCACCCTAATCACAGTGGGGATTGCGGCGCTGATCAGTATTCCGTTCGGCATTCTCGCGGCAATTTTCCTGTCTGAGTTTGCTCGGGGAACGCAACTGGCTCGTTGGATTAATTTCTTTACGAATGTTTTAAGTGGTGTGCCTTCGATCGTCATGGGGGTGTTTGCCTACGGATGGATTGTGTTAACCACCAAGTCCTATTCCGCGATGGCAGCCGGATTTGCCCTGGCGGTGTTGATGTTACCCACGATCGTGCGTACTGCCACAGAAGCCTTAGAAGCGATTCCCAGTGAAATCCGGCAAGCGGCGGTCGGATTAGGAGCGACCCGCTACCAGACGGTATTGAAGGTAGTGTTACCGGCTGCCATTCCGGCGATCGTTACGGGGGTGATGCTAGGGGTGGCTCGCGCTGCCGGAGAAACGGCTCCTGTATTATTTACAGCATTGTTTAACAACTATTGGAATTGGGATGTTTGGAAACCGACGGCGACCCTATCCGTATTGGTGTTTAATTTTGCTGTGACTCCCTATCAAAACTGGCAGCAACTTGCCTGGTCAGCCGCATTGGTGTTGGTGGCGATGGTGTTGATTACGAATATTCTGTCCCGTTGGATTATTCGCCGACGCTAACGATCGGTGACTTAGAAGTGATTCAGCCGTTGTGACTAGCCCCCTTTGATCAGACTTGAGCAATTGATCGACATGAACTATTCTTTACCCTACCTTAACCTATGACTCCTGAAGTACAGACTCCCTTACAAACCGACACTGTCCTGCATACTGAAAACCTGGACATCTTTTATGGGAGCTTCAAAGCGGTTAGAGATGTCAATATTGGCATTTCCAGAAATGCGATTACAGCTTTCATTGGGCCTTCGGGCTGTGGTAAAAGTACGGTATTACGGTGTTTTAATCGGTTGAATGATCTGATTAAAACCTTTCATATTAATGGCAAGATCTTCTATAAACAGCAAGATCTCTATGCCTCAGATATCGATCCCGTTGAAGTCCGGCGGCAGATTGGCATGGTGTTCCAGAAGCCCAATCCGTTCCCGAAAACGATCTACGACAATATTGCCTTTGGGCCCCGGCTCCTGGGTTATAAGGGGGATATGGATGAACTGGTGGAACGATCGCTGAAGAGTGCGGCGCTCTGGGAGGATGTCAAAGACAAACTGAAAGCGCTGGGGACAGATTTATCGGGAGGACAACAGCAACGGCTTTGTATTGCTCGGGCGATCGCCGTCCAGCCAGAGGTGATTTTGATGGATGAACCCTGCGCGGCACTTGACCCGATCTCGACGCTGAAAATTGAAGATTTGCTTCAAGAACTGAAGGAAAAGTACACGATCGTCATCGTGACGCACAATATGCAGCAGGCATCGCGAGCCTCGGATTACACGGCATTCTATAATGTGCAAGCCAACGAGAAAGGGCAACGGACGGGGTATATTGTGGAATACGATCGCACCGAGGCGATCTTCCAAAGTCCGAAGCATCAGGCAACCCAAGAGTACGTCAGTGGTCGTTTCGGCTAATCTGCTACCGTCCCCGACCCTAATCACGGTAGGATCAGGTCATTCTCTCTGGCTAGAGGTGGACTGTAAATCGTCCATCTGATGGATTTAAGCTGCCTTTAAATCTTCCAAACTCATTTTAGAGAGATTTTAAGGTGGAATTGCCCTGAAAATCTCTGCTTAGAGAGTTAATGTTGTAGTTGGTGAAAGTTTGTCTATGAAGCGCTATATAGCCCGTCTGCTCTCGCTAGTTCTGGTTGTTTGTATCGGCTTGATGGGCTGTGCTTCAGCTCCAGACGGGTCGATGAGTATGACCGGAGACTACCGTCAAGATACCCTGGCAGTCGTTAGTAGTCTTAGAACTGCCCTGCAATTGCCAGATAACTCTCCTGAAAAGGGAGCGGCTCAGGCACAAGCGCGTCAATTGATTAATGATTTTGCGTCTCGGTATCGGCGGGAAGCATCGGTTGGTAAGCTGCCCTCGTTCACAACGATGCGAACGGCTTTAAACTCCCTGGCAGGGCATTATAGCTCCTATCCCAACCGTCCAGTGCCCCAGAAATTAAAAGATCGACTGGAAATGGAGTTTAAGCAAGTAGAACAGTCGATCGAACGGGGAGCTTAAGCTCTGTATTTCAGGTTGAATTCTGTTGGGAGCCACGATCGTCAGCGATCGTGGCTCTTTGTGCTCAGGAAGCCGAATTAACTGCGCCCTGTTACCGATAACCCCCCGACAATTAGCGATGGCGTATAGCAGGAGCCATTCCAGTCTGCATCGCCGCCTAACTCAATCAGGTGTTTGAGGGCAGTGTAAACATTCCCGGATACCATCGTGTCCTTGACTCGACCAATGATCTGTCCCCGTTTGACTCGGTAGCCCAGGTCTACGTTAATTGAAAAATCGCCGGAGATTCCCGCTCCCCCCCCCAACATTTGATCCACAATCAGCCCATCATCCAGGCTGGCAATTAATTCTGGCAGCGATCGAGTGCCCTGCTCTACCAGGAGGTTGAACATGCCAGGAGTGGGGTAACTGCCTAACCCTGGACGGAACCCATTGCCGGTTGTGCCGCTACCGAGTAATCGCCCGGTGGTGCGATCGGCATAGAACAGGGTCAGAATACCCTGATCAATAAAGGTGATGGGTCGAGTGGGAGTGCCTTCATCGTCAAAAGGACAGCTAAAGGGCCCAATATTCGGTTGCTGGGATAGGGTTAACCGTTCTGAAATCACAGGTTCATTCAGGCGATCGCTCCAGGGTGAGGCTCCTTCGATCACCTGTTTACCACTAAGGGCGGCTTGTACAGTACCCCAAAGCATATCTGCCGCTTTAGCCGTAAACAAAATCGGCACACGTCCATTGAGAGGTGGCGCTAATTCCTGTGCCCAACTGAGTCGATGCAGAATTTGCTGGGCAAGGGCTTGTGGATCCAGACTGCCCCGTTGGGTTTGCCCATCCGAGATGCTGAGGAAGTCATCTCCTCGCACCCATTCGGCTTCCAGGTAGCAACTGAGGGTCGTATCCGTGTAGCCACAGTCCAGTCCCTGGGAGTTGATCAGGCGGGTGGTTTCTGCTTCACACTCCCATTCCGTAGTGCAGATCAGGTCGGGATAGACATCGCGCACACAGGCGATCGCTTCCTTGCCCCATGCCACCAGTTGTTCCACCGGAACCGCTTCTCCCAGATCCGGATAGATGGCTTTAGACCCCTCCACCAGTTCGATCGCTTCCGGTTCATTCAGTTGACTCAGTGCCAGTGCCCGATCGACTAACGCCTGGGGTTCAACCGGCCCATAGGCAACCGCTAACCCCGGACGACCATCTTGCCAGAGCCGTAATGCCATGCCCTCTGCCTGGGCACTTTCCAGTTGCTTTAAGCGATTTGCCTCAAAAAAAACAGGGCGAGACAGCGATCGCGACAAAAAGACCTCAGCGGCTTCTGCGCCTGACCTGATTGCTGATTCAAGAAGCTGTTCTGCCAGGGTTTCATGGTGCAAATCGTCAGAAGTCATAAGATTTAACGTTACGAGTCAGTTGTTCTTAGTTGTTAGGGGACTGAAATATCCAACTAAGAGCTAACAACTAACTTACGCTAAATTGACCTCCTGTAATAACCAGAATCCTGCAAAAGCTTCGCTATCTGGATTGGCTTGAATCGCTAAAAAGTGGACGTTTTGTGCTTGTTGCTTGGTGGCTTCAAAATTTTTGGCTTCGGTTTGCAGGGCAGAAGTTGCCAGATTCGCCAGCATCCAGCGATCGTTGATGCCCGTTTCCAGTAAGAGGCGGGGCGCGGGTTCGCTGTCAAACTTTAAGCAGGAAAGTTCCAACCCGGACATCCAGGCGGCAAGCGGTAGGGCGCGGGAGGAAAAGATCACCAGACCCGGAATTGGGGTTTCGGGGGTGACTCCGGTCAGGCTCAGGGGAAATGACTCGCCAAAATCAATTTTCCATTCGTGCATGTCGGCAAAGGCACTTGCCTCTAGCGTCACAAATGCCCATTGCTGCCCCATTAAGGCATCCGGTAGGGGTTGGGGTGGGGTAGTGGCAAAACTGACTGAAGGATTGCTGCTAGCCTGGTAGCCGGGAAGCGTGGGATACACTGCCTGAAACCGTTGTTGCAGCCATTGGTTGAGGGCAAAGGTGCGCCGACTCAATTGTGCCGGAATCCCTAAATCATCACAGGCTTTGGTAATCATATTGTTCATCGCCTGCCGGAAGAAGCGAATTTTGCTGGGCGGCTTGGCAGCCTGGGCGATCGCTTCTTGCAGGGCAGTTTTCAGCCAGACTGAGTTTACCTGGGTACTGGGACAAAACTGCTGATACTGAAATAATTGGTCGGGCTGACGATCGAGACTGAGGGGACTTTCACAGACCAATACTTCCCAAACTTTTTTGTTCTGCTCGTCCAGAATCGGGCGCGAGTAGAAGTCGAGTTCCCAAATCACTGCCATAGGACTGGTTATTCTCCTAACAAACCCTTTCTCGCGCGATCTTGGCGGGATTCTGCCTCTGCCATCACAGTGCCCATGGTTTCCAACATTTCGCCTGGAAAATTCTCCAATACCCGGGTGGACAACGACACGCGACCTCTCCCCTCATCCAATTCCACAATCATGGCTTTGATCTCCTGCCCTACCTGGAACAGAGCGGCAAGCGATTCGATATAGCTCTTACTGATTTGATTAATGTGTAGTAATCCCGTCGTGTTATTGAAGTCTACAAATACGCCAAAGGGTTTGATGCTGGTGACTTTGCCTTCGATCAGTTGACCCACTTCTAACTGGCTAAAGGTGACCGATCGCGTGGCTAACCGATTCGATAACACTAGCTTGTTGCGATCGCGATCCAATTCCAGAATGCTGGCAGACAGGGTTTGCCCCTTTAAAGCGTCCAGATTTTCCCGTTCCAGCAGGTGCGATCGGGGAATGAACCCGCGTAAACCCTGGACATCCACCGTTACGCCGCCTTTGTTGCTGCCAGTGACCCGCACCGATAGGCTTTGACCACTGTCCTGAAACTCTGCCATCCGTTCCCAGACTTGGCGGATTTCTAGCTGTCGCAGTGACAGGGTGAGTTGACCATCGGCATCCTGATCCCGAATGATCAAAAATTCTCGCTCCTCATGTAGGGGCAGAATCGCCGAGGGATCGGTCACGCCCTGCAAGCTGACCTCATTGGCAGGCAAAAACGCCAGGGATTTAGCCCCAATGTCAATGTAGACTCCGTCCGGCTCGTAGCTAAAGGCTTTGCCCTGAACAATCTGTCCCTTCTGGAATTCGTAGTCGTGTTGCTCCAGGGCTTTCGCGAAATCGTCCATTGAAAAGGACTGGTCGTTAGCGCGGGAACGGGTTGATTGTTGATCCATAGTCATTCAAGGAAACCCCCGAACGGGGAGTGAGCTTCCTTACTATAGTCAATTTTGGAGCCAAGAGGCTGATGCGGATACAGAACTGCAATTTACAGGGTGTCAGGGTCTGGAGAGGTTTGCCGAATCGGGAGTTCCAGGCAAAATTCGCTCCCGCTGCCCGGTTCCGAACTGACCATGATCGTGCCCTGGTGTTTTTGCATAATTTGGTAACAGATCGGCAACCCAAGTCCTGTACCTTGATTAATCGGTTTAGTGGTAAAGAAGGGAGTAAATAACTGGCTCTGCACCTCTGGAGGCATACCAGTGCCGTTATCTTGAATGCGAATCCGAACGCGATCGTCTCCTACCAGTTCAGTATGAAGTTTGATGCATCGAGCAGTGGTGTCTGGCATTTCCATCAAAGCATCGATCGCGTTATTCAAAATATTCATAAACACCTGATTGAGCTGAGCCGGATAGCACTCTACCGGTGGCAAACTTTCGTATCGCTTAATAATTTCTATATGTTGCTTGATGCGGTGATTCAGGATTAATAGGGTACTATCAATGCCCTCATGAATATTGACTTTTTTCTTCTCCGCTTCATCCAACCGCGAGAAGTTGCGTAACGATAAAACAATATCCCGAATGCGATCGGCACCAATCCGCATAGAAGCGAGCATTTTCGGCAGATCGTCGGTAATGAATTCCAGGTCAATTTCATCGACTTTTTCGGCAATGACTGCCGTTGGCTCGGGATATTCCTGTTGGTAAATCTGTACCAACTCCATCAATCCTTCAACACATTCATCCACATGTTTGAGATTGCCATAGATGAAATTGACCGGGTTATTAATTTCATGGGCAACTCCTGCGACCATTTGCCCGATCGTGGACATTTTTTCTGCCTGAATCAGTTGGGCTTGCGTCGTTTGTAGTTCCTGTAAGGTTCGTTCCAGAGTCTGAGCCTGTTGCTGAGCCGCTTTGGTGGCAGTTGTCAGGGCTTTGAGATTGTTGTAAGCCTGGGAGTGATACCGGATTCGAGCAATCAACTCGATCGGATCAGGTAATTTAATTAAATAATCATTGGCTCCCTGGGCAAATGCTTCCGCCTTTAAATTGGGGTCATCTTTGGTCGATAACACAATCATGGGAACGTCCTGAGTAACAGGGTTGTTGCGAAACCAGCGGAGTAACATTAAGCCATCAATGTCGGGCATGACTAAGTCCTGCAAAATTACCGATGGATTCAGGGTCATCGCCTGTTGAATTGCCTGGGTGGGATCACTGCAATAGTGAAACGCAATATCGGTTTCTGCCGCTAAAATCCGCCGCACCGCTTCACTAATGATGATTTGATCATCAATCAGGAGCACCGTGACCGGATAGGCTGATTTGGCAGGAGCAGGAGGGGAAGACACGGGTTCGGCTCGGAGGTGCGGTAGCTTAACTACTGACGATCGGGATGGGGGGACAGCAATCAAGGTCGGGGTTGTCATTGGCAAAATAGGGTTTCCTTTCATGGTGACAGGAGACTGAGTTGGGTAGTAGTGCGCCAATATGAAAGCTGGGTTTACTAAGCTGCCAATTCACCGAAGCATCAATCTATGATTTGATGGCGGAATTCTCAAGGACGTGTGAATTCAAACTGAAAATATTTTTATGAAGAAAATCTAGTTTTCGCCTCTTAAAAACTTTACTCTAAAGATAGATTGAAAGAATTCGTAAAATTATCGAAACGTAATTAAATTTGTTAACAAAAATGAATCGTCTCCGCGAAAATACGGTTGTTTGGCTGCCTACCCCCCCTATTGCGATCGATCTGAAGCAGTAGAACCAGTTCAGCAGGTATCCCCTTGCCCGAACTTTTCTATCCTCACCAGCATGGGGATGAGGTTTAGAATCCCCCGTGGGGAGCAACGGTTCACCGTTTGTTTTAGTGTTGCCATGAGTGGTGTAAATGTACTGGTTGTCGAGGATGAACGCATCATTGCTCTAGATCTACAAGAGCGGTTGCTCCAGCTTGGGTATGGTGTCGTTGGCATTGCTGACCGGGCGGACAAGGTATGGCAATTAGTCGCGGACTATCACCCTGATTTAGTGCTAATGGATATTCAGTTGCGGGGAAATGTTAGTGGAATTGAAATTGCAGCACAATTGCGATCGCAGGTTGATTTACCCATTGTGTTTTTAACAGCGTATACTGATGCCGCGACTGTAAAGGCAGCTTTGAAAATCTACCCATCGCCCTCTGATTGATGCAAACACCCGTATCTCTATGAGGGTTAGGGATGCTCTAATTACAGATGGTGATGCCGTTCCGTTTATATTCGTTTGCAAACCGATTTTAAGGAATTTAAACTAGTTTGCTCACCTGAAACATTTATGATTTCCTCATATTTTTTCTTTAGGGTAAGAAGGCGCAACACTTCAGGGTGAATGAATGGCTTCACTGAGGATAGGATCAGTATGATGAACGCTATTGCATGGCATGAGATTAGCGTTGGTTGGGGCATTACTCTGTTCCTGATAGCGGTCTATTACCTGTTCAGAGGCAGGTGGCACGATCGACCCGTTGAGGTGCAACGAATGGTGGAACTTACGCAACTGAATACTCAACTCCAGCAGGAGCTAGTCCAACGTCAGCTTGAGCTGAATGAATGTCAGCGTAGGGAGAGGGTATTACAGGATAGTGAAGCGTTTTTCCGGGGTACGTTTGAACAGGTGGCGATCGGCATGGCGCTGCTGGGGTTAGATGGATGCTGCTTGAAAGTGAATGCGGCACTGTGTCAGATTCTGGGCTATACGGAAGCGGAACTGTTGACCACGACTCTTCGTGCCATTACGCATCCAGATGATTTCTCAGCGTATCTGACCCAAACTCAACGACTGTTGTGGGGGGAAATCACGACTGCGGAAATCCAACAACGCTACTTTCACAAGCAAACCTATCTGATTTGGGGGACACTAAATTATTCACTCGTTCGGAATTCGGCAGGGCAACCTTTGTATTTGATGGCTCAAATTCAAGATGTGACAGCGCGGCGGGAAATTGAACAACTTAAAACAGAGTTTATTTCGTTGGTGAGTCACGAACTACGGACTCCGTTAACGGCGATTCGCGGGTCATTAGGACTGCTGACCAGTGGTGCGCTACGCAACCATCCCGAACGAATTCAACGCATGATCGAAATTGCCTCGATCGACACCGAACGGCTTGTGCAGTTAGTCAACGATATTCTTGATTTAGAACGGTTAGAGTCCAGTCAGATCATATTACCCAAGCAGATCTGTCATGCTAACGAGTTACTCAGGCGATCGCTGAATGCCATCCAACGAGAGGCAACTAATGCGGCAATAACCATTACTGTACTGCCAACGACCGCTCAAGTCTGGGCATCTCCTGACCATATTGTGCAAGTGCTAACAAATTTGTTAGAAAATGCCATCAAGTTTTCTCCCTCAGGTTCCAGGGCAGTAGTAACGGCAGAAATGATGCCATCTGATCCGACCACTATCCTGTTTTCGGTTCAGGATCAAGGGCGGGGGATTCCCTGCCACCAATTAGAAACGATCTTTGGACGGTTTCAGCAGGTGGATGCCTCCGATGCCCGAAAGGAATGTGGTACAGGGTTAGGATTAGCGATCTGTCGTAGTATTATTCAGCAACACTGGGGCAGAATTTGGGCAGAAAGTCGTCTCGATCGCGGTAGTACCTTTTACTTTACGCTACCGACTCCAGTCCCGTTGGCAGACTGTAGTTAAATGGCAAATATTACTTTTATTTGCAAAAGCACACTTTTCCTCCGGAGCCTGGGAACGATCCGTTCATAACACCTCCTCATCCTTCCATGTCACTACTGGGACGCTGTTTCGAGCAGTAGGGGTGTTTGCAGTTCGTGACGATCGTCCAGGAGCTATCCGGCTATGAACGCTGAAGACTTCTTTAACCAGGGTTTAATGAAGCTGCAAAAGGGGAATTACCGGGGAGCCGTTGAGGATTTAACGGAAGCCATCCAGATGTATCCCCGGTTTGTGGGAGCCTATTTAAATCGGGGTCATGCTCGCTTGGAGTTAGGGGACTTACCCGGTGCGATCGCGGATTTCGATCATGTGTTGCAATTAAATCCTAAAGCGGCGGAAGCGTTACTGGGACGGGCTACCGCTAAAGCTGGAATAGGGGATAAATCAGGGGCGATCGAGGATTGCAATCAAGCCTTACAACTCCGACCCAAGTCAGCCCCGACCTATGTGCAACGGGGCATTGTCCGAGCCGAACTCAAGGATCGACCAGGGGCACTAGCGGATTTTGAAACGGCATTGCAACTCAGCCCGAATTCCGTCACAGCTTATATTCATCGGGGGATGATTCGCTCGGAGTTAGGTCAGAAACAGGCGGCGATCGCGGACTTTGATCAAGCTTTACAGATTAGTCCTCATTCCGTTCTAGCGTTAATTCAACGTGGCATTGTCCGGGCGGAATTAGGGGAAAAACAAATCGCTCTTGAGGACTTTGATCAAGCCTTGCATCATAGCCCAAATCTAGTCTTAGCCTATATTCAACGGGGGATTGTGCGATCGGAATTAGGCGATCAAGTGGGGGCGATCGCTGACTTTGATCAAGCGTTAAAACTAAAACCCAAAGCGGCTCCGGTTTATGTGCATCGGGGGAGAGTTCGGGCAGAGATGCATGACCAACCCGGTGCAATGGCAGACTTCGATCAAGCACTCAAACTGAATCCGAATTTGGTATCTGCCTATGTCCAACGCGGCATTGTTCGGGTCAAATTAGGCGATCCGCAGGGAGCACTGGAAGACTTTAACCAGAGTATCCGCCTGAATCCCCGCACCGTTCCTGCCTATGTGCAACGAGGCATTGCTCGATCGCAATTGGAGGACAAGGAAGGGGCATTAGCCGACTTAAATCGCGCTGTGCAACTCGATCCCAGTGATACGCTGGCTTATTTAAATCGCGCCATGATTCAAGCGGAGTTAGGGGATGGACGGGCAGCCTTACAGGATCTCGATCAAGTGATTCACCTCGATCCAAATTCCGGCATGGCGTATCTCTATCGCAGTGCGGTGCGGCTGGAATTAGGCGATAAACCGGGAGCGTCCGAAGACTTCAGTCGGGTGATGCAAATTATGCCCAATCCGGGAGCGGCTTACATCCAACGGGGAGCCATTCGATCGCAGTTAGGTGATAAACGGGAAGCGTTAGAGGACTTTAATCGCGGCTTACGGCTGAGTCCCCATTCGGTCACAGGTTACTTACAACGGGGCTTAACCCGATCGGCGTTAGGGGATCGGTTAGGCGCGATCGAAGATTTTAACGATGTGTTACAACTGGATGAAAACTCTGCTATTGCTTACTTAAATCGAGGAGCCGCCCAGGCTGAATTAGGCGAACATCAAGCCGCGATCGCCGATTTTAATCAAGCGCTGCAACTCGACTCAAATTTAACCACTGCCTATCTCGATCGCAGTGCGGTGCGGTTAGAACTAGGGGATAAACAAGGAGCCTTAGAAGACCTGAAATGGGTGTTACAAATTAACCCCAATCCTGCCGGAGCCTATTTAAACCGAGGGGTATTTCTGTCTCGTTTAGGAGATGAACAAAAAGCGATCGCCGACTTCAATCAAGCGTTGCAAATGAATCCCCAGATGGCAGCCGCCCATTTACATCGAGGTATGATTCTGGCGGAACTGGGAGAGCAACAGGCGGCGATTAACGACTTCAATTACGAACTGCAAATAAATGATCATTCAGTGCCAGCCTATTTGCATCGCGGCATTCTCCGGGCGGAATTAGGCAATTGGCAGGGGGCGATCGCGGACTTTGATCAGATCTTGCAACTTAGTCCCCACTCGGTTGCCGCCTATTTGCATCGGGGCATGGTACGCACTGAAATGCACGATTACCCAACAGCTATCGCCGATTTCGATCGCGTGCTGGAAATTAGTTCTCACTCGATTGCCGGATATGTGCAACGGGGAAAAGCGCTGTTGGAGATGGGAAATCGTCAGGCGGCGGTCGATGATTTCAGTCAGGCATTACGGATTCAACCGAATTCGATCGAAGATTTTTTGCATCGAGGCATGGCGCGATCGGAGTTAGGCAATAAAGAAGGGGCATTAGAGGACTTTAACCAAGCCTTGCAAATTAATCCCCATTCGGTGTCTGCCTATGCGCTGCGGGGCATTGTCCGGGCAGAGTTAGGCAATAAAGCGACCGCGATCGCCGACTTTGATCAGGCGCTACGCATTAATCCCCATTCGGTGATGGCCTACTTACATCGCGGCATGTTGCGGGCAACTATGGCAGACCCGATGGCAAGCCTGGAGGACTTCAGCCGTGTGTTAGAACTGAATCCCATGTCGGCAACCGCTTACTTAAATCGCAGTGCCGTATTACTGATTCTGGGGCATCTAGCCGAGGCAGAACAGGATTTACACCGAGCCTTACAAACAAATTTCAGTGCAGCGAATGCCTATTTACACCGGGGTAAAATCCGGACGGAATTAGGCGATCGACAGGGCGCGATCGCGGATTTCGACATGATTCTGCACACCGATCCCGAATTTGCCCCTGCCTATCTGTATCGGGGTTTGGCGCGAGAGGGATTGTGCGATCGGACTGGGGCGTTAGCGGATCTACAGCAGGCAACCGAGCGATTTACAGCTCAGGGCAATGCAGCGGAATGTCAACGGATTCAGGAGATCCTCGATCGCCTTACGGGCGATGGTTGGAATGAGCCGGACTAATCTAACTTCAGCAAAAATCATTCTTCCGACAGACGGGTGACGGAGCCTACCAACTGCCTGACGCACCCTCTGCCGTAGCTTGCTTCCCGGAGGGTATGCCGCACCCATACAGGTAAGAAGTTGCAGTTGCTCAGGTGATTTAGTTCGCGATCCTTAGGCAAATCTCACATCTTCGTATAGCAGGTCGATCGCGGCTTCAAAATCAATGCTGTCGAGGCGAAAGGTGGTTTGTTGGTCAGTGTAGAACTGTAATACCCATAATCCAGCTTGGTTCCGTCGAAAGCACTCAACCCGTTTACGCTTGGTGTTGATGAGGACGTATTCTTGTAAACTGTCTAGGGTTTGGTAGTCGGCAAATTTGTCTCCTCGATCGAAGGCTTCCGTGGAGTCAGATAACACTTCAACAATCAGACGAGGATAGCGTTTCTCCAAGGGAGTTTCCTGGTCACAGGGGTCACAGGTCACGAGGATATCGGGATAGAAGTACCGATTCAGTGATTCAATTCTGACCTTCATGTCTGAAATATAAGCCCGACAACCCGTACCCCGAATGTGATTACGCAGAAGAGTAAAGAGGTTTCCGGCGATCGTCACATGGGTATCGTTTGCTCCCACCATTGCATAGATTTGCCCATCAACGTATTCATGCTTGATTGGACTATTCCCCTCCATCTGGAGGTATTCTGCGGGAGTCAGGTAGGGCGGTTGCGGGGAAGCAATCATCGGTAAACTGTTCCTTGGGGCAATCGTTCAATCATGTCCCGGTTCATCTATCCCTATTGTGACACTCTACGGAGCAGTCACACACTTCGCTGAGTTGAATTCCTCCCACGATCGCACGTTAGCAGTGTCCTTGCTTTAACCCTTGCCAAAAAGGCGTTTCAAGGGGTTAAACGCGATTTGCCCTAACCCTGGAGACATGGCTCGCTGAGCCGCTTGCACTGGATCGGCATCGGTCAGGATTTGCACTGCCCGATCACGCAGTTTGTTGTTGTGATCTTGATTCACGGACACAAGTGTTGCTCCGGGTTGCCCTGGAGCTTGGGCATCTGCTAGCGCGGACTGGTAAGCCTGATTTAAGCTCGGTAGGCTAGCGGCAATCACTGGGAGTTCTACCACCCGAGCCTCTAAGTTTTGACCAATCGAATAAAGCTGTTGTTGCAGTCCTTGGGGTAGCGCTGCCTCTTGCTGAGCTAAGGCGGTTACAAACGCAGTCAGAATTTTTTCGTGTTGTGGGTTTAAGATAGTCATGATTACAAAAATATTCCCATCAGAATAAAACAGTGAGTCAATTTGTCCTCTACTGGTGCGATCGTAGAAAATTTATGGAGCGTTGAGTTACTCGATCGCAGAAATCTAACTTTTGGCACACTCTTCACCTGTCTGTAAACGTTGATCGGACTCGGTAATAGCCAAAATATCTAGGGGAAATCGGGAAAGGTTCAGGCAGAGCGTGATTACCTTAAGCAAGGGTTTGCCATCTCTTTAAGGGGAACCAAGTATGGGAAAGTCTGACAAACGTTCTAGAAGCTCCAGGTTACGAGCTACATCTTTTGAACTTCAAGGCGTTTCTACAGAACGACAACGAGCGGTTTGCCTCACCCTGTTCGGTATTTTTCTAATTGTCCAGGGAAGTATGTTCCTGCTCGACTCGCACCTGGCTGACTTAGACTGCGATCGTCGTCATGCTGGGGGGATGTGTAGATTCGTGCTGTCTAGCCTACAGGGAGAAACGGTCACTCCTGTACCGATGGCAACTATAGAACGGGCCGTTGTCCATCGGCAAGGGAAATCCAGGCGGATTGTCTTACTCACCTCTGAGCAGAAACTCTACTTTCCGATCAATAGTTGGTTTAATTCGGCGGAGAACAGCGCTCAGCAGATTAATGCTTTTTTACAGGACTCAACAGCTACGACTTTAAAGGTGCAGCAAGACAGTCGTTGGGTATTCTATCCGCTTGGTTTGACTCTCATCCTGTTAGGAGGCGGTTTGATATGGGTATATATTCGGGATTGGTTTTAGAATCGATTGCTCCTCATCGTTTAGTAAGAAAAGGGGTGATAACATTTAGGTAAAAGCTTGAGATCTCTCAGAGGATGTTTTAAAAGTCCTTTTGCAAGTAGTAATAGACACGATCCCCCTAAATCCCCCTTAAAAAGGGGGACTATGAGCCTGCTTCCCCTCTTTTTAAGGCTACCGTGTACACACAAGTGATAAACCTAGCCAAAATCCTGACGAACCGCCCCCCGCCCCCTTTCTACGATGCCGTTAGGCTATATTTATATTCTGGAGGAGCCAAACCTATTCAAAGTCCCCCAGAATTGGGGGATTTAGGGGGCTAAAAGAATTCAAACGAAGTCAGGCTGGACTTGGGTGTACACCGTAGCTTTTTAAGGAGGGGCTAGGGGGGATCTCCGAGTGCTTAACATCACAGCTAACACCTTTTCAAACACCCTCTCAAAGATGACTTCAAAAGATGTCTTTGAGAGATTAAGCCAGTAATCAGTAGAGATAAATTAAGCCTTTTTCATCTACGTTGATGGTTTGGGAAGAATTGCCGACACCCGTTGGTGATGTTCTCACAGTTACAATAATCTCGTTTCCTGCTGATTTAATATCTAAAAACACACGGGTGGGTTTGTCTGGATCAGGCGTTGTTTGTAATGACACTTGCATATCGATCGGCAAGGTCAAATAACTCGTATGCAACCGACCAAACGTCACACTTTTACCTGGTAAAACTGGGCGATCGCTAGCAGCTTGGGTTAATGAAGCAACGATAGGAACACTGGTCTGACTAACGACCCGGATTTGAATGGGTCGCTGAGGATTAATTTTAGCCACCGCACTCCGCTGATCATTTTGCTGGGGTGACACTGGAGTAGATTGATTCTCCTGAGCAATCGCATATTGGGAAGTGGTAATCACAAACATTGCCATGAGTCCCGCTGAAGCGATAACGTCCATCTTCATCTTGAGTTTGTCCTTACAAGTACACAGATTAGCTAAGCAGTAGGTATTCCACTCAGTTTATCTGTATAGCGGTGCAAACAAAGCTAACGATCGGACAACCATGCCCCAGATGATCATCCAGCCATCAGGCATACAGCCCTTTCAAGGCAAGCCATTTGACGAAAATTGCGATCGCTAACCCTCTAGAGTCAGGACTTGGCGATCGCTCGGGGAATCGTCGGTTGGGTTAAGGCATTGGGCAACCAGTTTTGGCGTAAACCGGCGATCGCCTGTTCTTTTAACTTAGCTTCTACTTCGATCCAGGGGGCATTCCAGTAAGCACTGGGCATTTCGGTGATCACATCACTATGACGTGGATCGGTAAAAAATTCGCAACCATTGGAAATATGCACTAATTGCCAGTCTGGATTCGTCCAGGTGGTTTGAGCCGCCGCTAACATCTGGGCAACACTGGGATGTTCGTAGCTATCAAGATGTGCATGAATCACATGGTGATGGGCATCAAACACCATCGCGACCTGTGCTGCCTGACAAATCGCCAAAATTGCTTCAGCGCTATAGGTGTATTCGTCGTTCTCCAGGGTCAGACGGGAGTGAATCGCGGCTGGTAAATCCCGAATCACGCTAATTAAGCGATCGGCTCGATCGCCCTTGCCCCCATGAATATTCATCGCTGCCCACTGGGACTGAGGTAAGCCAATCAAATCAAATATCCGGGCATGGGTCGTGAGAATTTTGATACTGTTGGCAATCACATCCGGACGATCGGAATTGAGGACAACGAATTGATCGGGATGGAGTACCACACGAATTGACGCTGACTGAATGCGATCGCCTAATTGTTGCAGTGGTTCAGCGAACTCCGTTAATACCGCTTCTCCCAACGAATCATCCGCAAAGGGAAACAGGGCTGAGGTCAACCGATATAACCGAATTTGCTGGGCTTGACAAAAGTCGATCGCCAACTCAAATCGGCGCAGGTTCTCGGCATATAGCTCCCGTAGCGCTTGGTGCTGGGCAGCCGGTTCTAGCTGCAATAAGCGTTTCCGGGTCAATGTCCGATATCGCACCTGATTGGAGGCGGTAATACAAACTAATCCTAATTCCGGCAATGTGACGACTCCTATTCTCCGGCTAACAGTGCAGGCATTAATACGCGATCGATGGTATGAATTACGCCGTTATCCGTTAACACATCCTGTTCAATCACTTTAGCTTGATTCACCGTAATGCGTTGCTCCTGCTGTTCTACTGCAATCACTGAACCTTCTACTGTTGGCGCTTCATCAATCTGGGCTAAATCGTCTGATCGCACATCTCCCGGTAGCAGATGATAAAGTAACACCCGTTGTAGCTTCGGAATATCTTGCAGTAATGCGTCTATTGTGCCTTCGGGTAATCGCGCAAAGGCTTCATCGGAGGGAGCCAGAATGGTAAAAGGTCCTGGGCTTTGCAACATTTCCGTTAATTCCGCCGTTTCTACCGCCGAAATTAAAGTTGTCAATCGTTGATTCTTTGCCACCGTCTCTAATAAATTCGCCATCGGTTTCATTAAAAGCTACTTTATTCAGAGATAGATGAGACATCAGCAACTTACATCCCCCAGAGGTTCGATTGTCTTAGAACGTCATGGGCGCAACGGGAGCGATATTGGGATCATCACCGCCAATCTGATTCGTCCGCAAGACCCAGATTGAACCGCCATGTTTCAGCACCACATGGGCGATCGCATCGCTAGCCACACGGGGAAAAATCGTCCGCCAACTGACTAAGCCCCGTAGAATATTTTCGATCGGTTCGTCTTCCAAACTTAGCCCTAGCATTTCGGCATTCGATTGCCAGTCTGCCCGAGCCGTTCCTAAGGGCATCAGTTGTCGCCGTAGGGCTAGAGACAATTTGACTAACCGCCGAAACCGATCGCGACGAGCAGGTTCCTGGCGAAGCCAATTTAGGACATTCGGATTGGCTTCAATCTGTTGTCGGAAGCGTTTTAAGCTGGCATAGAGGGCTTGGTTAGAGTCTTGGGTGCAGTTATTGGCCAAACCGACATACGTGCCGCCTGTACCGTCTCCAGTGCGATAGCGAGCGGTCATAATTTCTAACTCATGGATCAAGCTATCTAACGGCGATCGTTGAAAGTCGCCAAAATCGTAAGGTTCGCTGATCGTATCCAGCTTAATTAGCAGATCGCAGGTTGGGCGAACTCCAACCCAACCAAACTGGCGATCGCCCAAAAACCTTGACCAGTGCAACGTTCCAGCAACCACTCCTTCTAAGTTATGCGTATAGACTTGATAATAGCGAATGTCAAATTGTAACTCTTGAGTAATTGGTTCTCGGATCACCTGGGCTAATCCATAGGCAAAATGCCCAAAATAGACTGGGCCTTGCGTTGCCGGTTCCGCTTTCTTGCCACCAATCCCCCCGTAGGTATGCACGACTAACGCCCGATCGCCCTCCTGCCACAGTGCTACTGGATTTGCAGGCAAGGGGGTCTGATGACCTTCTGCACAGAGAAGAACGGATTTGATGCCACCTTTGGACACTTCTGAGTCTGACCAGGCTTGCTGTTTCAGATAGCGAAAGGCAGGCTGCTCACCCACAATAATTTGTTCAGGGGATAATTGAAATAACGATCGCGGGGCAATTGCCTGCACCACAAATGTTCCAGCTTGATCCTGTGCCCCATAGATGTACCAACCCTGCTGATTCAGAGGGGATTGGGCGATCGCTCGGCTGGTAGAATTACAAACCCCCGTGGAATCCGCCACGACCTGGGGTAGATGCACGATCGTTTCCACGCCATCAAATTGCTGGGAGGCTGGATTGAAATGCACTACGCGAAAACGATCGCTCTCAGCGGTGTCAATGCGTTCAATGACAGGATCAACGACGGGTTCCAGAAATCGCACTAAGGCATAAAATCGTCCACTAATTTGCACTGGATCACAGTGAATCAAGAGGAAGTAGCTTGGAGTGGCTTCAGCATCACCATTATCATCAGAATTAATTTGCTTCACTACTAATGGTTCATCCAGGCTGACAATCATATCGTCATAGGGTCTAGTTCCAGCCAGGGACTCTAATGGATCAACCTGCCGCCAACGATTCAAGCGATCGGGATGAATCATGCCCTGCTGAGTGCTATATTCTGCCTCTGCATTGAAATAAATATCCGTTTTAACACTACGGACATACTCCTGAACGGCGGCTGTTCGGTTCCATCGCAGCGGCACAATTTGTCCAATTAAATGCTGATGTTCGGGGGGAGTGTGGTAAACCTCAAACCAGATTCCCCGCACCATGTAGCGTTGGGCTAACCTGGGCAGAATCAATCGTCCCATCCAGGGTGCGATCGGATGGTACAAGTCTGGGTCAAGGGAGTGGGGAATGGGATAGTAATCGGGACGATTAAAGGCAGCTTGCCAATAGTGTTCGTAATGGCTAGGTTTACGGGGAATCGGTTTACGCAACAGGGTAAATTCACCTTCTTGTAAAATCGCCGTGATTAAGTCCAGGGTTTGTTGTAAATAACTCCGCCCATCCGGTAAAAACTGGCTGGCATCGATCGGGCTACCGGAGCCATTATGTCCCACCTTTCCTAATGACATAATGGTGACTTTGCCCTTGCGTTTTGCCCGATTCCAATAAGACAGAAAAAAGATTTTCCAGCGTTTCGGAAACATGATCGGCCCAAACCGTTCCATAATGTCGCGATCGCCGACAAAGTGATAGAGATGATCTAATTCCAAGACATTGGTGCTACCGCTGAATACACCAGCAATGGAAACAACTTCGATCGCAGAACCCAACGTTTGTTTCAAAAAGGGGACTGCGCCTAAGGACATTTGCGCCCCACCACTAAACCCAATTAAGGTAATGGGAGTGCGGCTCTCCGGTTCGTAGCCGTAATACATCAGGCTGTTGTAGATCACCTGAGCAATGCCCTGGTTGTAAATGGGTCCATACCGCTTATCGGCAGATACGGCGACTGAGAGAATATTACGAATATTAATAATAACACTGGTTAATGTCCCCATAATGCTGCCATAGTGGGACACTTGGAGATAATCTGCTGCCCGCCATAACCAGGACAACGGGCGATCGCTATCAATTAACGTGCGATTAATCGCTGAGTAGGGCATAATCCCCCGCACCAGCACAATATCGTGGGGTAAGCGATCCTCTAACTGATTAAGAAATTCCTCGACATCGGGTAAATAGCTGGTGGTGGCTTGACCAATTCCATCCAGATAAATCACAAATCGGTTGATTGCCCACGGATGGGCGATCGATCGTCCCACTACCCCCGGATTCTGCATCTCCTCTACGGCATCGCCATACCACCCTGCCCACCATCCCAGAGCTTCCAGAGGGGCTAAAAAGGCGGCAAAGATCAACGCGATTAAACCAATTTGGGTCAGGTCAACAAAAAACTTCAAGCCATAACTGACCGTTGACCCCACGATCGCAACGAAATGACTGAAATAAAACCAGCTAACTATCCCTAGGGCGGCTAACAGTCCAATTGCCATGAGCTTGCCCAGCTTTGCCATTAGAAGTACCTATTACCGATCAATGCTTGCCATCATAAAATAACTGCGATCGTGATTGGCTGTTTTTGTTCCTGCTATGCTGTGCTTGCCGCTCCAATTACCCGATGCTGATATTCAGTTCTACCCCACCCTACTGGATCAGGTCTACAGCAATCGGGCATTCACAGAACTAACGCAGACGATTGACTGGCGGCAGGATCGCATTACCATCTACGGACGATCGGTGCTACAACCCAGACTTACCGCCTGGTATGGTGATCCAGGTAAGGTGTATACCTACTCTGGCATTACCATGGTTCCCTCTCCCTGGACAGATCTTCTATTAAACCTGAAGGCGATCGTAGAATCTGTGACGGATGTCCGCTTCAACAGTGTATTGCTGAACCTTTACCGGGATGGTAATGACAGTATGGGCTGGCACAGTGATGATGAGCCTGAGTTGGGCAAGAATCCGGTGATTGGTTCGCTTAGTCTAGGAGGAACGCGACGCTTTTTATTGCGGCATCGATCGCAAAAAACTTGGAAGCATCAATTGGAGCTAACATCAGGTAGTTTTCTCTTGATGCAGGGCACCACCCAACAGTATTGGCAGCATCACATTCCCAAAACAAAGCGACCCGTTCCTCCTCGGATTAATTTAACCTTTCGCGTGTTGTAATTAAATTTTTCTCTAGCGAATCCAGTTTTGAACTGGCTTAAAATAAACAAGTTTGAGCCTCTGAGGCAACTATTTTGGATAGTTACTGTCGTGCTAATCCAGTTAGCCCATTGCTCTAAATCGATCGCTATGGATGAGTGCAATGCCGTCAATTCCAGATGCTTTTCAGACCCAAGCTATGCTGCTCGGAGGCTTTGTCCTGTTGCTCTGGGTATTGGAGGGCATTGATCAATTCCTGTTGCAAAATCGCCTGAATCGCTTGGGAATTCGTCCTCGTCACAAACAGGGCTTACGTGGCATTCTATTTGCCCCGTTATTACATGGCAACTGGGGACACCTATCCGCTAATACGGTGCCATTGCTGGTACTGGGTTGGTTAGTCATGCTGGGTGGGATGCAGCAGTTTGCGATCGCGACGGTCATGACCTGGATCATTAGCGGCTTGGGCGTGTGGTTATTCGGTGGCTCTAACACCCTGCATATTGGTGCCAGTGGTTTAGTGTTTGGCTATTTTGGCTTTCTGCTGTCCCGCAGTTACTTTGAATATGATGTCGTCTCGGCAGGACTATCTCTGCTGGTGGCATTGTTGTACGGGCCTTTAATTTGGGGCGTACTCCCCTTTCGGCGGGGGATTTCCTGGCAGGGACATTTATTTGGTTGCATGGGTGGTGTCCTGACGGCCCGCCATTTACCGGAATTACAGCAGTGGTTTACCACGATCGCCGCTCTCTGGCGTTAGTTTGGGTCAGCTAATTTTTGCTTTCAAGACCTGCTCAATCCGCTTGACACTATCGACACTACCCGGAGCAAACAAAATATCTAAATGGCTAATCTCCATACGATAGCCATCACCATAATTTCGAGGATCATTAATGGCAATCCGATAGCCAAAGGTATCCCGAACCGGAAAATCAATCCGAAACACAAAGATTTTGCTGTAAGGAATATAGGTGCGATAGACAATCCCCGTGGCTGAATTATGCTGGGCTTCCAGTCCCATTTCTGTTAATGCCAGGGTGTCCGTAAAATTAACATTATTTAAATTGTAGGGACCTCGATCCCAACGTCCCAGGGCACAGGGAAAGGTTTCGTCGTTGCAAGCTCGATCGCTCATACAGCATAGATGGGTTTAGAGCACAGCCCGTTGCGTCACTGCGGACTCTTAATAGATTCATTTTAACTGGGTTGAATTCAATTACAGCCGTTCTCAAATAAATGCACCACACTTGTCAATTCGGTCAGCCCCCTAAATCCCCCAATTCTGGGGGACTTTGGCTCCTGTTCCCCCCAAAGTTGGGGGTCTAGGGGGGCGAAAACTGCTGTAATTCCTCCGGAATCTAAATTCTGTCTGGTGTAGGCATGTTCAGATTAACTGTAGATTGACAGGGTGATTTCATTCATCTCTGTCGATCGACGGGCTAGACAATCAAATACTACATGTGTAGTATGTAAACAGTCGAGTTTAATTCTCCCTACCTTCAATGATCATGCACCTCACCCAGAACTCCCGTAGCGCTTTGCATTGCCAGCCCAGTCGTGGCTCGATGGCAGCAGTGGCGCTATTGGCGTTTGTCGGTGGGTTAGCTGATATAAATTTCCGGTTTAGCGGCAAACCCTTTGGTGGCAATCTAGCCAACGGTAGAACAGCCCTTGAGGGAATTTGGGTAGGAATTTGTGTCGCAATTTTAGGCGAACAAAATCCAGATCGATTAATCCAGAGCGGGAGGTATAGGCGACTTCGGTCTGTACTGACATAGGGAACCCAGCGACTAGAGACTTCCCACCCCCGCTTCTGGATGTAGAGGCGGGGGTCATTTTTTGCCGAAATTTAGATCATGCAGGAGCAGCAGGATGCTAAAGCTGAACTACACTGAATCTGGACTGTATATGGAACGTGTGGCTGCCCCACTGGAAGTGTTGGTCGCCCAACGAGTTGTCATTGCCCTGCGAGCCGGAAAAACTCTGTTTGTGCAACCGGGTCGCGCTTCCTTTTTGATTCCGAATGATGCGCCCGGTTTAGTCCAACTGGAACTCGCCCTCAAACTGGAACACAACGACACCATTAGCGTGGCTCCAGTGGATCAGGAGTGTCTGGAAGTGGGTGTGCAGGGAAGCTGGCTGGCTGAAACGATCGATGCCGAAGAAGGAACCTTTATCACGGCATTTAGCGATCGCTCGGAGTTCTTTGTTTACAAACTGTGGCAAGCAACTCAACCTCAAGCTTCCTTCATGGTTTAACGGCAATCGGTAATTGGGCATTGTCACCCCATTACCGATTGCCGGCTTGAACCTCAAACCCATGGCTGAAGTGGAATACTTGCTGGACGATCGTCAAGCACTCATGGCTAACATGCGTTGAATGGGCTTCAAAGCCGCTAATCGAGTTGCCTCGGGGAGTGTAATCTCTGGAGTGCGCTGCTGCATACACAGATACAGTTTCTCTAACGTATTCAATCGCATGTGGGGGCACTCGTTACAGGCACAGTTATTCACCGGGGGAGCGGGAATAAATTGTTTGTTGGGTACCGCTTTTTGCATCTGATGAATGATGCCCGGTTCCGTTGCCACAATAAAGGACTGACTCTGACTGTTCTGGACATAGTTCAGCAACGCCGTGGTGGAACCAATATAGCTGGCATGACGTAATACGGCAGTCTCACACTCGGGATGGGCGATCGCTTCAGCATTGGGATGTTGCAGTTTTAATTGCACCATCTTCTGCTCAGAGAAGGTTTCATGCACCATACAACTGCCCTGCCACAGCACCATGTCCCGCCCGGTTTGCTGCATCACATAGCGTCCTAAGTTGCGATCGGGGGCAAAGATGATTGGTTGGTCGGCTGGAATTTGATTAACAATCCTGACGGCATTCGCACTGGTGCAAATAATGTCACTCATGGCTTTGATTTCTGCCGAACAATTTATGTAAGAAATTACCAAATGATCCGGGTATTGCCGCTTGAAATCAGCGAAGGCTTCTGGTGGACAACTGTCGGCTAAGGAACATCCGGCATCTAGATCGGGCAGCAACACCAACTTATCGGGATTGAGGATTTTAGCGGTTTCCGCCATAAAATGTACTCCCGCAAACACGATCACGTCGGCATTGGTTTGTGCCGCCTGCTGCGAGAGTCCCAGTGAGTCACCCAGGTAATCTGCCACATCTTGAATATCTGGATCCTGGTAGTAATGTGCCAGGATCACCGCGTTCAATTCCCGTTTCAGTTGCTCGATCGCGTCAAACAAATCGATCGGCAAATTCACCTTAGAGGAAGAAAATACAGTTGTAAACACAATCGTTAGTTTCAGAATACAGGTAGATTAATTATAGTTTTATCTACCAAAACTAACAATGATTTTCTCGATGTTTGTACCAAAATTGGTGAAATAAATTGCCAACCTGGGTGGCCTAAATATGCGACGATCGCACCTCTAGAGTGATCACAGGTTTTTCTATGGCAACCTCTACTGACCTGCGCCGCTTGCTGCAACGGATCGATCAACAAAGTTATAAAGCCTACAAAGACCTGGAACGCTGTTATCAGTTTCCGGGCTTTACGTTGTGGTTCGATCGGATTCAGGGAGATCCCTTCGCGTCACCCAGCCAGTGTCGGGTAGAAATTCCCCAGACTCAAGCCGGATTTCCGCCTGACCTCTATCGTTCGCCCAGTCGTACCATTGCCCTCCGGGATTACCTGACTCGCCAATGCGATCGTGTTGCCCAGGAGTTGCGACAGCGGCGGGGCAGTGGCAGGAGTGGTTTGATTGCGATCGCCCAACCGGGACAAACCATTCTGGAGCGCACCTCCGCCTTTGTGACTGATCAATGGGTAGAAGTGCGATTTGTGGTCGGGTTGCCTGCCTTTGGTCGCCGGGTGGCTGGTTTGCAGGCGATCGAGATGCTAGGGGAGGATTTGCCAGATTTGATCGATCGATCGTTACGCTATACCGCGCTGGATGCCCAGGAACTGCAAGCCCATGTGGAAACGGCGGAAGATGCGGATTGGTTACGGCAGCAATTAGCCCGTCACAATCTCGTTGCCTTTATACCTGATGGGGCAGTGTTACCGCGATCGAGTGGTGTAGACGATCGTCCCTTAACGGCAGCAGCAATTCCCTTTCAGTCTCCGGCTTCCCTGCGCCTAGAGTTCACCTGTCCCAATCGGGGACGAATTACGGGCATGGGCATTCCAGCAGGGATTACCCTGATTGTCGGCGGCGGCTATCACGGTAAATCCACGTTGCTGAAGGCGATCGCGCTGGGTGTGTATAACCATATTCCGGGGGATGGGCGCGAATTTGTTGTCACTGAGCCAACGGCAGTCAAAATTCGTGCCGAAGATGGACGTAGTGTTACCAATGTCAATATTTCTCCGTTTATTAATCAATTACCCTTGGGACGATCGACCATACAGTTCTCGACCCCCAATGCCAGTGGCAGCACTTCCCAAGCGGCAAACATCATTGAGGCATTAGAAGCCGGAACTCGGTTGTTGTTAGTCGATGAGGATACTTCTGCCACTAACTTCATGATCCGCGATCAACGGATGCAAGCCTTGATCGCCAAAGATCAAGAACCGATCACCCCGTTTATCGATAAGGTGCGCCAGCTTTATGCCGACTATGGCGTGTCAACCATTCTGGTCATGGGGGGTAGTGGTGATTATTTTGATGTTGCCGATACCGTAATTGCCATGCAGGAGTTTCAACCCCAGGATGTCACCCAACAAGCTCAGGCGATCGCCCAAGACTATACGACTCACCGCACCCCGGAAGGAGGACAGCACTTTGGCACGTTGACCCCCCGTTACCTATCAAGACAACCGCCAACTAGCGAAGACCGATCGCCCTTGAAGTGGAAGGTACGGGAGCGGCAAACGATCGTCCTGGGACACGAAGACCTTGATTTAGCCGCCGTTGAACAACTGGTCGATCCGGCTCAACTAAAAGCGATCGCGGCAACCTTAATTTATCTCCAACAGCACTATCTGGATGGCAAATATACGATCGATGAAATTTTGGACTACACTTTAGCCGATCTAGCTGCCGCCGGATTTGATGCCCTCAGCTTTTGTCCTCCAGGCGATTTTGCCTACTTTCGTCGTCTGGAACTGGCAGCGGCGCTAAATCGTTGGCGATCGCTCAGCTAATCCTCAGAGGCGTTGACGGGTGGATTACCATTGTCCGAAAAAGTCCCGTTGATCCCACAGAATGAACACACCGCTAATGGTGACTAATGCTAAGACAAATTGCCGAAACTGTTGTTCACTCATCCGCTTTAACGCCATTTGTCCTAACCAGTTGGCTGGAATTGCCGCTAGCCCAATCACCAGTCCATATCCCAGGTAAGAGGTGGTCATTGCCCCTAACAGCATGTACGTGATCAGTTTGGCAATGTGAACTACCAGAACGTGAGCCGACTTCGTACCGATCATGTTCTCTTTCACCAAGCCATAGTTTAAATAAAACGGATTCAGGATGGGGCCAATGCTACCCAATAACCCGGATAGGAAGGCATAAACAAACCCGGCTGGCAGGAAAAACCACCCTTTGACTTGTAAATAGGCTTGTTTCGGTCTGTACCAAAAGCCTACGGCTGAAGCCACCAAAAACACGCCTAGCAGCACTTGCAACCATTGCAGCTTGGTCTGGGTAAACACAAATGAGCCTAACACTGCCCCCACGATCGCCCCTGGCAGATACCATCCGGTGAGTCGCCAATCCACATCCTCCCAGTAAACACAGGTGCGTTGCAGATTCCCTAACAACATCCCGATCGTCACAATCGGCGGAATTGCCTGGGCATCCAACAGCAGATTCACCATCGGCATGATGATATAGGGACTGCCCCCACCAGCCAAACTACTGATAAACCAGGCAATAAAACTTGCCAACGCGAGTAAAAAAATGGTCATGGGGTTAGGCGGCTGGGCTGAGCAAGGGATGGTGAGTGTAGGGAACGGGTCGCCACGGTCACAAAGATAATTTAGGCGATCGTGACGCAATATCAGAAAAATTAACGTCTTTATAAGAACTGTAACAGGAAGTTTAAACACCCGCCGAGGATTCTCAGGGCTGGGACTGGAAAAATTTGACATTTTTGTAAACTACGGTTAACCTATCGAGATAACGTATTTTAAGCCTTAGGTGCTTTTGTGGCTCCATCCCCCATGCTGACCTCATCGCTTCCCGCCAACCCCGTTTCATCAGAGGCGCTACCGCTCACCAGTCGCCACTTTTCCAGTCGGGCTACCCTACCCTTAACCTGCGATCGCCTGTGGCAGATTCAAACGGGAACCATCCGCACCTTAATTTGCTTGGAGGATGGCACAGTGATTACCACCGGAATCTGGAGCAGTGGCGATTTAGTCGGTCAACTAATGCCAAGCTCAAATTACTTCGCGATCGAGTGCCTGACCGCCGTAGAGGTTGTGTCAATTCCGTTAGCCCCCCATGATCCGCTCTATACCCAAGCGTTGGTGGCTCACCTCCAACAGGCAGAAGAATTAATGGTAATTCGCAGCCACAAGAAAATCGATGTGATGTTGCTTCAGCTACTCAGTTGGTTAGCGCAACGCTTTGGGCGATCTGTGGAACAGGGTCAATTAATTGATTTGCGATTAACCCACCAAGATCTCTCAGAACTCCTGGGGTCAACGCGGGTTACAGTCACTCGCACCTTAAGCCAGCTAGAACAGCAAAAACTGATTCATCGGCTGTCTCTCCGCCGAATTGTGTTGTCAGAAACCGACGTATGGCACTACGAGATTTAGCACTACAAGATTTAACTGATCTAACGAAGCAAGAAGCGTATTCCCATTTGAGAATATCGATCGCTGGTTTGCTTACGTCCTATTACAAGAATTTTAGGATCACTCGATTTCACGGTACGATCGAGCTATAAGGTTCAGGAAGGCAGCGAAGCTCCCGCCGCTACATTGCTTGGTGTTCAGGTAACTTTGGGAGGTGTCCTATGCCAAGTCAACCCCACAATCCGATCTATCCGCTTAACAACCAAGAGGTTCCCGCCGCAGGGCTAGAGAGCCAGGGCATCACGAAACGAGAACACTTCGCGGCGTTAGCGATGCAAGGGTTAATTGCCCATTATGGCTATGGCGAAGCTCCCGCAGCGGACGTACAGGAGATCGCGGCTTGGTCAGTCCAATTAGCGGATGCCTTGATTGAGCAACTGCATCAGTAACAGTGACAGAAGCAAGATCGGTTGCTCCACACCAATGTACTTGCTGGACAACGTTTAGTTTGCAGAGGTTTCCTGGCTAAGGAAGCAAGGAGCGCAACGTTTATGCAATCTGAAACGGCACATGATTTAACTCAAACGATTCCGCAACCTGTAGTGGAAAAGATTCACCAACGCTTTCCCGATCGCCCGTTTAGTGAACTCACCATTCGCTACTATGACGATGTCCGAGATGTGGGTTACGAATACTTCGTGAACACTGTGTTACCGGCCTGTCGTCAAAGCGATCTGGTGCAATATTTAGAACCCTTTATTTCCTTTGTCAATCTGGGTGAAGCCTTAATTTTGACCCGCCAGGGCATCGTGGTTTATGACCATACCTGCCGGGGAGAATGCACCGAAACGGGGCCATTTTGGTTTATTGCTCCCAGGGAATATGCGTCGATTTAAGCTAGTTCTTCGGTAATGATTCGCCGCAGAATTTCGGTGACTTCCGCTGCCATTCGGGCATCCAGCCAACGGGCTTCTTCGTCTAAATCTCGTTTACCGGAGCTATTCAGCTTTTGGACAGCAGCGCGTAAGGTCATGGCGATCGTGCGTAATTTTGCCGGTTGTCCGTTGGCTTTGGGGCGATCGTCAATCAACTGCACCAGTGCCGTGTAACATAATTCGGTGCGTTGCCGCAGTTGCGAGGGTCCGAATCCTAACTTGGACAAAATTACTGGAGCACTCACCCGCTTCTCCAATCCCAAAACCTGAAGGGCGGCATCCACATACCGGGCTGAATCATAGCCCATTGCCCGTACTACGGTTTCTAAACTATGCCACTGGGCGGCGGGTAGCTTCGCGTCAGCAGGAATGTGAAAGTGCCAGCCCAACATAGAGACAATCCGCGTTAAATCATAGGCAGAAACTAAATTCTCGCCTGCGGTTCCGGCGACCGACGATCGCAGCAAAACGGTGCTTCCTGTTTGTAAAAGGGGTTCAGTGATCAACGGTTTACCGCTATAGTAACCTCGGAATTCCAGGGGCTGATTGCCAGTAATATTCTTGAACCATGTTTCTAGATTTGCTAAGGAGCTAAAGCGTTTGAAGGTATCTGATAACTGGTTAGAAATCAAAATATCATTAGCAATGTCATCTTTGCGATAACTAATCACATCGATCGCGGCTTCTGTAAATGCTAAATCATTGACTTTGCCTTGAGAATCCCGAATCACGCAGTTCTTAATCTGGGTTGTAATTGCTTTGGCGTTTGCCTGGGAAACCACATTTAGAATTGGCACAATTTTAGTTGCACTCCAAAACTGTCCTTTTGTTAGGGCATTGCGACCTAACCACCGCGATCGCATTTGCCCATTCACATAACTCCCGACACAAATACAGGCTTCCTGAATATCTGGATGGAGAAAAGTTAATGCGGCTTGATCGATCGACGGAACTGTCCCAACTTTGGGATATGAATTAAACGTGACAACCTGACTACTTCCTGATAGCTGAAGCTTTTCGCCTAACGATACTACTGTTCGACCATCCGGGGCTTGCCGCAGGCGATCGGGATAGACATCAATCTGATTTTCGATCAGTGAACCTTTGATGCCTCGATCTAGAAACACTAATCTGTCCTGGTTGGCTCCCTGCTGTACCTCGATCGCCAGGAAATCATTAAACACTTTTTGCCGATCTCTAGCGGCTTCCAGGGGATCAACCACTTGTTCTACGACCTGCACATGGGGGCTAAAGGCAAACCAGGTCACGAACCCATTTAATGGTTGCTTCAGTGTCACCTGAATATGCTGATTGGCGGCTAATACAACGCCCGTAACCTCGATCGTCGCCCCCACTGCCATAAAATACTTGGCTTCAGGGGGCAGGTTTGCCGCTTGTTTCGTGGGATCTCGTTTGATAAAAGTTGGTTGCACAGCCTTCAGCACTAACATGGCGATCGTCCTGTCAGAGAGGTCTGCTTGAATTTTAGACGATGCTTGCTAGATTATTTCGGTTACTGTAAAGTCCGCCCCTGCTTGATCTTGATGATGCAGAGCATGGTTTAACTCAGCCTGTAGCCACTCCTGAAATAACCGCCGTAAAATATCTTGTCGCACTTCTGTGGTTAACTGGGCTGGAATAAACTCCTCGACCATAAATAGGTGGAACCCCTGCTCGGTCTGAATTGGGCCTAAAACAGATTTAGGATTTGCCGCAAAAATGACTGCTGAGAATTCGGGTTTGAGGTTCCATCGATAAATTTTCCCTTCATATCCACATTTACATCGGCGTTGCTCGTCAATGTCATACAGGTGAGCCGCTTGATAGAAACTAATCTCTTCTTCCTCAATCTCGTAGTACACTTCTTGAGCGATTTGCTCATAGGGAATAATGATTTGATAGAGTAAAACCTGCTCAAAATCGAGGCGATGTTGGGCAAAAAAGCGCTCTACCTCTTCAGAGAACAGAGCCTCAGTCAGCTTCTGAGCCAGCAACCGATCGTGGATTCCGGCTTCCCATTCTTCTACGGTTACCAACTGTCCTGCCAACCAAGATAGAGTATCCGATGCTTTTTGTAAGTGCAATTCATGGCGTAAGCGATCGGCTTCTGCTTGGATCTCTTCCGCCGTAACGATAATTCCTCGGCTGTGCGCCGCTTCATTAATCACTCGCTGTTCCAAAACTTTGTAGCATACGTCTTTCAACAGCATGTCCTTTTTCAAGGCAAATAGAATATCCTCTGCTAGAACGGCTATCCCTGAAATGTCAACCATCGCTCATTTCGTAAACGGCATGAAGTTGGAGTTACTAATGGGAACCTCGATTAATTGAGGTTTTACAAATTTCAAGTCTCATTCCAGTCTCAAAGTCGATTATCAGTCCTCTATGCCGTCAAATCTGCTGTGGATTCTCCGCTCCACTTGCTGCCATGCCGGATGTTGGATAGATCTATCCGTCAGCTTCAACCGGGCGTGTTTGCCAGAAGACCAAACGCAGGAAGTTGTAAGTCAAATTCTTCAACCCTAACTGCACCTTAGCCCGCTCCAGTCCAATCGAGCGTACCAGTTTGCCACCCATTTGCATCACCCAAGCCCCAAAGACATGCTCGACCTTGGCCCGGGTTTGAGAGCGCTCTCGGTTGGCGGCTTTTTGTTCCTCGCTTAAGGGGCGATTGCGATAGGCGCGTTCATGGATGTGACTGATGAAGGTTAAGACCACGAGCAACCCTTCGAGGGCGACGGAACGATAGGCACTGTCCGCCCACACCTCATCGCCTTCATTGTCAGCATCGAGCACTGCCGTGAAGGCTTGACTATCGTGCACGGCGGCATCGGTCACGGCATAGCGACGAATAAAGCCATGGTTGGCATCAATACTCAGGTGATCCTTATAGCCGAAGTAACTCTTGCCGTTTTTCTTCGTCCAGGTCGCATCGCCATCTTTTTGTGCCCCCTGATGCGGATTCTCTTGCCATTGGGGTGGCCTTTTTCCAGCCTCCAGATGGGCTTTTTCATCCTGGTCAAAGTGCTGTTTTGGCACCGGGATCAAGGTCGCATCAATAATTTGCCCCCCTTGGGCTTGATAGCCTTGCGCGCTTAAGTATTCTCCAAAGGACTCAAACAACGGCTCTACTAATTGATGCGCTTGCAACTGCTGACGAAATAACCACACTGTGGTCGCATCCGGCACCGAATCTTCAATTCCTAACCCCAAAAATCGCATGAACGAGAGTCGGTCTTTGACTTGATATTCCAACGCTTCGTCACTGATGTTGTACAACTGCTGTAACACTAACAGCTTAAACATCAAAATCACATCCATAGGCTTGCGTCCAGCGTTGCTTTTGCGCGGTTTGTCATGGATCACGGCAAGTTGTGCCCGAAACGATTCCCACGGAATTAACCGGTCTAAATCTTCTAAAGTGCTTTTCTTGGCGGCTAATTCTTGCTGGCGCTGTTCTAAATCCCAGAACCCTTGTTGTCCCATTGCTGTCCTTGGATGGCCTGACTGCTGCTATCTTATCTCTCTGATCTCAGAATGAGACATCCTTTTTTCGATTTTTCGAGGTGCCCTAATGATTAATTCATATCATGATTACATCAATAGATTAAATAATAAGTTTAAATGCATATACAAGCAAATATTAAAAGTTAATACTTTAAATCTAAAGTTAGAGACCTACAGTTAAGTGGTTTTAGAGAGTATAAAAAATTACTTGTATACAATATCACTTTGTGTAGAGGTCTAACAGGAACTGTATATTTTTTAACCACATAATATCAAAGGTTTCTATTGCTAAGTGTAAACATATTTTTTACAAAAACGAAACGTGAATATGGATTCACTCAGAACTCATATTCACGTTCAAAACTAGAGCATTTTGCTCAGTTGCCTATCTCTGAAACCGTATCAAAGATTGCCGTATTCTCATTGCATAGGCACTGTTAGTTCAGATTAAACATTAATTTGAATGATGGTTGCAATATTAAGCGCTATGGCTGTATTGCCAATTGAAATACCGCTACTATTGCCAGCGTTTGCGGTAGCAGACTGAGAAAGGTAACTAATATTGAATTGGTTAGTGTTGAATCGTACAAGTCCTCTTCTCCCACCTTCAATTTTAGAGAGCTCAGTAGTGCTTTCAAGGTAGTTCAAATCAGCAATAACCATCATTTTCTCCTCGATCGTAATCTGTTTTTACAAGGAACAAGCCTTCATTAAGTTGCCAATGTTTGGCAAAGCATCATCAGTCTGAGCAAGACTTTCAGATTTGGTGTCTACTTAAGTGCTAGTAAAAAATACCTGATTCAGAGGCAGATTAGCAAGCGATGCGATCGCTAGTTATGATAACTAATCTGCCTCAAGGTACTTTTATGCGTTACTCAAAAACTAAGCGTTTACTTGAGTAACAGTAGCATTGTTGCCAGAAAGAGCTGTATTCCCTAGCGAAAAGAGAGCAACGTTACCAGCATTAGCATTGGAGCTTTGACCAATGAGGCTAATATTAGCCTGGAATGAAGCAAAATTCAGGATTCCACCTTTCACTTCAGAGGAAGAAGTAGCTGTTTCTAGGTAGTTTAGATCAGAAATAACCATTGGAAGTCTCCTTGAAAACGTTGAACTTGATTTGAGGTAAGCTTGATTGTTCCTGGATGTAGGAACTAGATATTGACCTGAGTTACTGTGGCATTATTTGCTGAAGCTGCCAGATTCAGGACGGAAATCCCAGCAAAGTTGCCAGCATTAGCATTAGAGCTTTGACCGATAGCACTAAAGTTAATTTGAGTGCTAAAGAAGTTTCCTAATCCACCTTTTACGTGAGTTGTCTCAACAGTTTCTACGTAGCTTAAGTCAGTAATACGCATTGGGTTTCTCCTTCAAGAACACTCTTTTTTGCATCAACCTTTATCAGTTGATATTAGAATTCTAGGCTTAGTAATTTGTTTGAGGTTGCCATAATGGCAGATAAGTTAGCAATGTTTTAGTCTGGTCTAACTACTATTTTTTAATATGGCTGACCTGTCATAAAATTAAAAAGCGCACCATTTAGTGCGCTCTTACAGTATTAGCAACTCTCTCCAAAAAGCGAGCGATTGATGTTTCTCCCAATATCGCAGTTGAAAGTATTTCTATCTACTCCTAGAGGCTGGATATGATCGTTGAGGTGGTTGCAGAGACTGAAGTACCAATTTGACCGCCACCTAAACCGATCGCGAGAATAGTCTGAGCAGACCCATGGAGATATTGGGTTGTCGTTGAAGTAATCACACTAGAAATACCATCTAACGCTAGAATAATTCCCGTGGGAATTCCGGTTAACGTTGTGCTATAGATCTGTTCATCACCATGGCTAATCACTAGGCTGCCACCCAGATCCAATGAGATAGTGAGTGGGCTACTACCTACATGACTACTGCCATAAATGCCTGATGAATTATGGAGCATTTCAAAATGTGATAGATCTTGAACCTGCATACAATTACTCCTGAGATTCACTGCTTATTTAATTTAACGATTGCTCAATAAATAGGTTGCCAAATTGGCAGTTTTTTAGATTTATTTATTAGATGATTTTATTCATATAAGCCTATAAAAAACTACTTTTCGCTCTTGATTTAGGCTGTATTATGTACACACTACTTAGTTTAAAGGTAGCTGAAGTTGCCCCCTAAATCCTTCAGGCTGGGGAGAACTAAAGTCTTTCGCTTGTCTCTAAATCCTCTTAAAAAGACTACCGTATACCCATGGTTTCCCCTGGTTTCCAGAATTGGGAGAAATTAAGTGAGAGGTGATTAGGCTATTACTCAGTCTCACTAACCATTAGGAGCCCTGTGTGTATACGATAATCTTAAAGAGAGATATGAAAATGGGGTTCTGAAGCTTGTTCTCTATTTGTTGAATCGGATATTCAAAGAATACGATTCCTGTAGCCTCTGGTCTAGCCAGTATTCCATTCTTCTTAACACTCCACCCTCGATCGAGCAATCAGGTGAGTTAACCACTTCCAGATAATTTAAATCCTGGAGTTGGCGGTTTCGGGTTGAGGGTGCGTGCCGCTTAGAACCTGATTTAGACTCAGAATTGTCTAATTCTAATGAACTATCCGACGATCGCGTTCGGTGTCCTGCTTGACGTTGATCCTTTACAATTCGGTTGTACGTCCGGTAGGGAATATAGTGGAGTGGATTGTAGCCACCAAATTGCAAGATCAACACACATGCCCAAGAGTATTTGCCTGCCAAAATTGCTTCAATCACTTGGTTAAACTGTTCAGGTTCCATAACGCGATCTAGACGACTACGTGGATCTCGGGAATTAACTCCTTGATGAACCATGCTTCTCTCCTTCAAATGACGTACTATTGACCCGTTGCTACAAGTGATCAGTGCAAGTTATAAGCTTGTACTACTTTGAAGTTTCTTTAGTGGATCGAGTAACACATCTGCAATGCGCCGCCGCCGAGTTATGATTTCACCGATCGCAGTTTGTCCTGGTTTAAATTGGATCGGGTTTCCTTTGACATTAATGTAATCCTGGGCTAAATCAATTTCGACCCGATACACCTGCCCTAACTGTTCATCTGGTCTGCTGTCTGGAGAAATGGAACTGACGTGACCCAGACTCATCCCGTAATCCTGAAATGGGTAAGCATCCTGTTTAATCTGCACAGGCATCCCTGGTCGCACAAAACCAGCCTCTTGGCTGGGAAGAAGGGCAGATAATACTAATGGCTCACCCGTTGGTGCAATTTCAGCGATCGCCTGTCCGGCTTGCACAACTTCACCCTGACGATGAACGTTGAGAGTAAGGATAACTCCGTCGGCAGGCGCATATAAGTAACGTTGCTTTAGCTTTGCCCGAGCCGCTGCTAATAGCACTTGGGTTTCACTGTATTTCGCCTGTAGCCCTGTTAGTTTTACCTTTAGTTCTTGAATGTTTTGTTGGGCTTCTAATCGGACGCGTTCAGCATTGGATCGGCGCTCTTCTAGTCCCACCTGTAAACGCTGCATTTCGGCTGCCGCTCGCTCAAGATTACCCTGACTTTCGGTGATTGTCCGTTGGCGATCGCGTAACATTTGCTCCCCCTCAAACAAGCGTTCGGCAGGAATTGCCCCAATCTCTCTTAAGGGTCTGAGACGTTCTAGCCGTTGTTTTTGGGCTGCTGCATCCTCTTGGAGTTGTGCAACAATCGATCGGTTATTTTCGGCAGTCAGTTTTGCCTGATTAATCGTCACCTGTTGTTCTTGAATAGCGGCTCGGGCAATCTCAGCTTGAGTTTTTGCTTGAAGTTGGTTTTTATCCAACATTCCCTCCGCTTGAACAATCTCAATTTGAGTTGCCAGTAACGCCTTTTCTAGCCGTTCTACTTCCTTCGTAACAACCTCTGTATCTAGCTCAACCAGAAGCTGCCCCGCTTTAACGGTTTCCCCTTCTCTAACGGCAATATTGACGACTTTTCCCAGTTCAATGGGATTGATTTTGTAAACCTGACCTTTAGGAACTAACTTGCCAGGGGCTTTAGCAACCTCGTCGATATGCCCAAACCATGCCCATGTGGCAAAGATGAGGAAAAACAGTGTTCCTCCCAATGCCAACCGAGATGGCAAGCTTGGTGGGGGCTGATCTAAAACGGTTTGTAGGGATGCAGACCAATGGGGCGTTTTTGCAGATGCTAAAGCAGGTTCAGAGGTAGTTTGAGTACCACGTTCAGGTAGAGAAGCCATAGCTTGTCTCAAGTGCTTTCGTGTAGGGGGCGTTCACAATCAAAGTCAATGGACAATGCAGGTGAGAGATCGGAAGTGCTCGATCGCAACCTCAAATAGGGGCATTTAGTGACGATTCCAGGCTATCTAATTCTAGTTAGGGAGCGATGGTTCAAACTGAGGCTGAATGGTTCAGGAAACAGAGGGGTAAATGAATTAAACCTAAATTGAGCTTACAAGAGATCTATCAAAGAAAAAATTGAAACAACAGTCTGGACTCCATGATAAGGTTTGACATGGCTGAATTCTGCCAATTTGGCAGTTTTCTGATTAAAAATGTTCTTCATAAACTAAGTTGTTGTTGGGCTAAGTGGTAGTAAAGTCCCTGCAAAGCAATTAATTCTGAATGGGTTCCTTGTTCTACTAAAACACCTTGATCCAGCACTAAAATGCGATCGGCATGTTGAACAGTAGATAATCGGTGGGCAATGATAAACGTTGTGCGGTTACGGCTGATCCGAGCCAGGTTTTGTTGAAACCGACGCTCTGATTCCGTATCCAATGAACTGGTCGCTTCATCTAACAGCAGAATCGCTGGATTACCCAGCAAGGCTCGCGCGATCGCGATACGTTGTCGTTGTCCACCTGATAGATTTGTGCCTCGTTCTCCTACTTTGGTGTTGTAGCCCAGGGGCAAGTCCTGAATAAAGGCATGAGCCTCAGCTAACTTGGCGACCTCAATTGCCTGATCCAAGGTAAATTCGGGACGGTAGATTTGAATATTTTCCAGAATAGTGCCGGAGAACAGGAAACATTCCTGCGGTACAACCCCCAGTTGCGATCGCAATGAATGGGGAGAAACATGCCGAATGTCATGTCCATCAATTAGGATACGTCCGCGATTTGGGTGGTAAAAGGCTTGCAGTAGCTTGACTAACGTGGTTTTACCGGAACCGCTGCGTCCGACGATGGCGATCGTTTGTCCCGCTTCAACCTGAAATGAGAGATTCTGTAAGGTGTTGCGCTCATCCGACTGACTGTAGTTAAACGTCACATCCTCAAACACAACCTGTCCCCGAATGAGGGGCAGGAGCAGCATGGAGCTACCGGGATGTTCCTCTGGTTCTGCCGAAAATACATCATTCAATCGTTCAACAGAAATTAAAACCTCCTGTAGTTCATCCCAAATGCCAATGACTGAAAGGACAGGCGTAATCACGTTACCAATCAGCATGTTGAAGGCAACAAACTGACCGATTGTTAGTTGATCCTGAATCACGAGAGTCGCCCCATACCAGAGTAGAGCCGCACTACCCAATGCATTAATCAACCCGGTGACAATTTGCAGCCCATTGGCTAGTTTCTGCCCCTTAAATCGGGCATTGAGCATACTGGTTAGGCGATCTTCCCACCGCCAACGAATCTCCTGTTCCGCCGCCACCGCTTTGACCGTTGCCACTCCGGTCATCATTTCGACGACCAACGAATTTTGTTCTGCCGCTTCAGTAAAAATTTCTCGTGGGCACCTCGAAAAATCGAAAAAAGGATGTCTCATTCTGAGATCAGAGAGATAAGATAGCAGCAGTCAGGCCATCCAAGGACAGCAATGGGACAACAAGGGTTCTGGGATTTAGAACAGCGCCAGCAAGAATTAGCCGCCAAGAAAAGCACTTTAGAAGATTTAGACCGGTTAATTCCGTGGGAATCGTTTCGGGCACAACTTGCCGTGATCCATGACAAACCGCGCAAAAGCAACGCTGGACGCAAGCCTATGGATGTGATTTTGATGTTTAAGCTGTTAGTGTTACAGCAGTTGTACAACATCAGTGACGAAGCGTTGGAATATCAAGTCAAAGACCGACTCTCGTTCATGCGATTTTTGGGGTTAGGAATTGAAGATTCGGTGCCGGATGCGACCACAGTGTGGTTATTTCGTCAGCAGTTGCAAGCGCATCAATTAGTAGAGCCGTTGTTTGAGTCCTTTGGAGAATACTTAAGCGCGCAAGGCTATCAAGCCCAAGGGGGGCAAATTATTGATGCGACCTTGATCCCGGTGCCAAAACAGCACTTTGACCAGGATGAAAAAGCCCATCTGGAGGCTGGAAAAAGGCCACCCCAATGGCAAGAGAATCCGCATCAGGGGGCACAAAAAGATGGCGATGCGACCTGGACGAAGAAAAACGGCAAGAGTTACTTCGGCTATAAGGATCACCTGAGTATTGATGCCAACCATGGCTTTATTCGTCGCTATGCCGTGACCGATGCCGCCGTGCACGATAGTCAAGCCTTCACGGCAGTGCTCGATGCTGACAATGAAGGCGATGAGGTGTGGGCGGACAGTGCCTATCGTTCCGTCGCCCTCGAAGGGTTGCTCGTGGTCTTAACCTTCATCAGTCACATCCATGAACGCGCCTATCGCAATCGCCCCTTAAGCGAGGAACAAAAAGCCGCCAACCGAGAGCGCTCTCAAACCCGGGCCAAGGTCGAGCATGTCTTTGGGGCTTGGGTGATGCAAATGGGTGGCAAACTGGTACGCTCGATTGGACTGGAGCGGGCTAAGGTGCAGTTAGGGTTGAAGAATTTGACTTACAACTTCCTGCGTTTGGTCTTCTGGCAAACACGCCCGGTTGAAGCTGACGGATAGATCTATCCAACATCCGGCATGGCAGCAAGTGGAGCGGAGAATCCACAGCAGATTTGACGGCATAGAGGACTGATAATCGACTTTGAGACTGGAATGAGACTTGAAATTTGTAAAACCTCAATTAATCGAGGTTCCCTCGTGATAATCGCTTGAGAAATGGTGTAGTGGAGAGTGTCAGCAAGACAATGGGGGGAATTAACCCCAGCACTAATAATGCCAATTGCCAGTTGTAGTAAAACATCAGTCCGGCATAGACGATCGCCATCAGGGCATCTAACCAGGTTGAAACCGCATGACGAACTAGAAATAATTGGATTTTCTGATTCTCCTGAATGCGGGTAAGGATATCTCCCACCTGGCGAGACTCAAAGAATTTCAACGGTAGTCTTAATGTATGGCTAATAAAGCCACTAACTAACGTGAGATCAACTCGATTCGAGAAGTAATCCAGTAAATATTGTCGGACTCCTGTTAAGCCAACCCGCCAGACACTAAACAGCACTAATCCCAAGGCAAATACCAGTAGCATATCCTGGCTTTTCTGCACCACGACTTGATCCAGAATGACCTGGGTAAACAAGGGAGTGAATAACCCAAATACCTGCATCAATAAAGAAATGCCTATGATCTGCCATAGCACTGAGCTATAGGGCATTAAGAGGCTCCAAAATCGCCACAGGGATTGAGCGGGTTTTGCTTCTACCGCTTTTAACTCTTGCGTTGCTTCTAACAGAAGGGCATATCCCGTCCAATGGGAGAGAAATTCCTGGCGAGAACAGATCCGTTTGCCACGGGCAGGGTCAGCCACTAACACCCGATCGCCCCGTACCCAGTACACCACAATGTAATGATCGCCTTGCCAATGTGCAATCCAGGGCTGTTTCTGCTCAACTAACCGACTTAAGCTGGCTCGAACCGGACGGGCATGAAACCCAATACTTTCAGCCGTTTTTGCCAGGTTCTTTAAGGACGCGCCTGATCTGCCAACATCGGCCAGGGTGCGTAAAGTATTGAGGCTTAAGCGTTTACCCCAGTACAGTCCGATCATTGCCAGACAGGCAACCCCACAGTCAGATGAGCTTTGCTGTTCAATCAACGGATACCGATGCCAGAGGCGCAGTCGTCGGTGCGGTTTAGGTCGAGGAAAGTTGATCTCAGTTGCTGACGGAGCAACCAACTCCGCACCAGAACCTGGTGGGGTCGGTAGCGGGTCACGGCTAAGCCGTTGAGGTTTGGCGGCAAGCAAAGACTGGCGATAGGTCTGTAGTTGTGACGATATGGGCGAATTAGTGTTTGCTGCCAACGACTCACCATTTGGTTCGGATGAACTTAGTAGGGTGGTAAACAGGTGTGGAAACAGGGCAGTCGCAACACTCCAATGCTCCGCAGGCAGATGATAGAGTCGGACATCCGTAGCCGCGATCCATTCCGTAGAAGGCGGCTCAGGATAGTACCAGCCGCTACCCACCTCCGGCAGCATTGTGGCATGATCTAAACTCTGGATCTCGCCTTGCCGCAGCCAAAAGTACCCAGATTGATATGGCTCTGAGGTTGTCAGTAGAGTGTTGGCGGGAACAGAGACTTCTACCAGGTAGGAAAGAAATCCGTGAATCAGGCGGCTGGGAACGACCTTCAGGTTGGTCAGCGTTTTGAAGAAGATTAATTGCTCACGCTGTACAGCATGGTGTTGTAGTTGTTCTTTCAGGGTGGGTAGTTGTTCTAGCCAGGGGACTAAAGTCGCGATCGCAATCCGAACAACCTGTACCTGCGGACTGGCTGCGATCGCTTTGTAGGGTAATGGAGTGGCACAGAATAGATGGTCAGCACCGAAGGTTTCTCCCTCTACCAAAACGGCGACAGAGGATGGTTTCAGTGGGGGATTGTGATGACTCAGTAACCGAACCTGTCCATGGCAAACAATATAAAAATCTCCCTTAAGATGTCCATTGCAAACAGATTGAAGGGTTAGATTAGGAGTATCGTAAATTTTGACTGTATCTCCTAGATCATAGTTAAGTACCTCAGATTCATAGGCTAGCTGTTCAGCTACGTCTTTGTGTTCAGAGGAGAATAGTTTAAGCCAAGCGGAGTAGTTTAGCGGCGGCTGAGATCTAGCCTCAAATTCAGCGGTCAGTTTACCGTTGACGCGTTGATTCATAGGTCGCTCGCGTTGTAATGGACTTCGCTAACCCAATGTCATTTGGTCTTGCAAACTTGCCAAAGCTGCTGTGCTCATTGTGAATTCAGAGCAAAGTAATCACCTTAAAATAGGTGATTCGAGAGATTTATTCCTATTATAGGAGAATAATTCAAGCATGTTTAAAGGCTAGAATTATTTACACCTGGATCATTTAGCTCAGGTTATTCATTAAATCCCAGCCTCTCACTTATAACAAGATAGAAGTAGTTTTGCAAATTGCTGATTAATATTACAATCCGCATACCTCTGTTGTTTAAACTACATAGAGTGCAGTGAATGAAGTAGCTGAATGAACATTATAGATTTAGCTCTAAGCTAAATATTGCCCGATCTTAGTTAACGTCCAGGAGAGTTACAGTCGCGATTGCTCAGCCAACCATTGGGCATAATCGTATTGCATAGTACGGCTGTCCGCAGGGCATCATCATCTAGAATCGCGAAGTTAAGGGTGGCTCCCCGCAGATCAACTTGATGTAAAGCCGCTCCTCGCAGATCCGCTTCATGCAAACTGACATTCCGCAAATCGGCTTGATTGAGGGTAGCGCCCCTGAAGATTGCCCCATGTAAATTTGCCCCATACAGGTTAGCGCGACTTAAGTTAGCGCCCTGCAAGTCAACTTTACTCACACGCGCCCTGCTCAGAATGGCTCGACTCAGGTTGGCTTTACTGAGGTTTACTTTGTTCAACACGGCTCCCCGCAAGTCAGCCCCTTCTAAGATCGAACCAGACAAATTCGCCCCGTTGAGAGTCGCACTCCGCAAGATACTGCCATACAGGTTAGCCGCTCCTAAGTTAGCCGTTTCCAGGTTGGCACCTTCTAACCTGGCTTTAAATAAAACAGCCCGCCGCAGATCGGCTTGATACAGGTTGGAAAAATTCAGGTTGGCTCGACTGAGGTCAGACTTACGCAGGTCGGCTCCATTCAAGCTGGCTCCATGCAGATCTGCCTGTCGGAGTGCTGTACTACGCAAATTCAGCGATCGATCGGGGGGATCGCGATGGGGATTCCGGTGCCGAATCACAGCTAATGCCGCCTGGATGTCGGGCAACACTTGATTACTCTGCTGTTTCTGGGCTGTTGGCGTTTCTACTCTGGGGGAGTCTTGCCGAATAAAGGCGGTTAAAACTTCCAAGCCTGCCCAATGTCTATCCGCAGCATCTACCATCACCGTTTCGAGCGCAGCAATGCCCGATAGACGTTTGGCAACACTCAATGCTTTAAGTTGGGTGATGGCTTGAGTCCAGCGATCGGCAACTTGGCGATCCGAGACTTGCCGATAATTGCCCCAACCGCCGAATCCGAGCAGCAGTATAATGCCAATAACAAACAGGCTAGTGCGCGATCGCTGGCTTGTCAGCAATCCCGAATCAGCTTGATTCCACAGATGGTGCCAAAAGGCTGTTGTGGTTCCAGACAACGATCGCGGAAAAGAGGAGTTCTGATTTCGCCACCCTGTTTTGCTCATTGGCTATTGTTAAAGCTTTCACAAGGGTATAATTACAGATTTGCCTCAATAAAGAAATATGTACCATTCAATTTTAAATTGAGGTACACTGTAAGGTTTAAGTCAATCGCTATTGCACTGTCCCAGGTTTAATGAATTTCTTCGCTTGGGTCATTCTTTGGTGTAGCTAGACCGTGGGCAGAGAGTTGTAGAATTTCGCGGGTACTGAAGCCAATGTTGCCTAACGCTTCCCCATAATGCATCATAAAAGTTTCCACAATCGCGGCTTTATCAATGCCAATCGTTTGCACATCGGCTTCCACCTGATTCAACATTTCCCAGATTAACGGTAAGTTAGCCTGGTTCGCATGTTTCAGTTCAGATCGGGACGTGGCAAAATTTCGCTTTAGCCATGTCTCGCCAAAGGTCAGGTGAGCCTGTTCATCCTGAATCACCGTTTCGGTAATCCGCCGAGCAAAATCATCTGCCACCGGCAGGTAAGTGCTGTAAGCCGCGATCGCGAAACATTCAATGATTAAGGATTGAATCAACAAACACGTAACCACCTGTCCGCGATCGACAGCGCCCTGAAAGTTGTGGTGTAAGGCGGCAAAGAAATTCCAGGCAAAGTGGAGATCTGGAATGACGTTGAGATTTTTACCACAGGTTTGAAAACTCTTTTTATGCCGATTTTCTACTTTGGCTAGTTGTAATAATGGCTTGTCGTACTGAGGCAGTAATTGGGCAAGCTGTAAAAAATTTTCAAAGGCAAGTTGTTCGCCGACAATTGCGATCGCATTGATGCGACTGTAGGCATCTTTGTACGATTCACTTTGAAAATCAATTTCCGGCAGTGCTGTAAAGGATGATGTCATTTCGATGGGCGATTATAGGAAAAATGGGATTAGAGGAAGAAAGTAAGGGTGAGTTTTGCCGCTAATGCTACGGCGGGTTAAGTTCAGCGAGCGGCTAGACCCACCCCTATACAGACATTGAACGATGAATGATCCGCGCTATTGATTCGCGATCGCTTGTTCCGGTGGCATCACCACTTTCCGGGCTAATCCGGTGACTTTCAGTACCCAAATTGCCCACCAGGTAACATCATATTCCCACCAACGCCAACCGGCTTTTGCCACATTCGGATAGGCGTGATGGTTATTATGCCAACCTTCGCCATAGGTGAAAATCGCTGCCCACCAGAGATTGCGGGAATTATCGTTCGTCTCAAAAGTCCGATAACCCCACATGTGAGTTACTGAGTTAATAAACCAGGTGCTATGCCATAGCAGGACGGCTCTCACAAACATGCCATACACAACAAACGACCAACCGCCCAGAACATAGAGCAGTATCCCCAGAGGCAATTGCAGCCAGAGGAAGTTCCGATTCAACCAACGGTAGAACGGATCACGCACCAGATCCGGGGCATATCGTTGATATTCGTCGTAGTTAAAAAACTCCGATTTGGGATAGAACAACCACAGCATGTGGCTCCACCAAAAGCCGCGTCGTGCCGAATAGGGATCTTTCTCCTCATCCTCCGTAAAGGCATGGTGCAAGCGGTGTCCGGCTGCCCAGAAAATCGGGCCTCCCTGTAGGGCTAAGGCTCCAATGACCGCGATCGTATACTCCAGCCACTTCGGGACTTGAAAACTGCGGTGACTCAGTAAACGATGGTAGCCCAGGCAAATGCCAATACTGCCAAATAACCAATGCAATACTAATAACACGCCCAAAGCTGACCAGGAGAAAAACCAGGGAGCTAGCAATGCTAAGGCATGAACGATGCTAAAAAAGATCACAGACACCCAATCAAGCTTCAATGGTGCTTGTGGTGCTGTTGGTGAATTATCAATGGTCATTCCTATTTCCTCAACCACACAAACAACAGATATAGTTTAGACGCTGGGAAGATGATCAATGATCTCCCTACACATCAACTTTAGAATTGGGCAACATTAGCTCACGGACATCACAGACGAAACGGGAAGTTCGATCGCGGGATCATGGTATGACCCTTTAAGATAGGTGGTTCGCACCGCTTCCGCCAGATGTTCGATCGGGGCATTCTTCAAGCAAAAGGCATCTACTCCAACTTCTAAAGCGGCAGCTAACAAATCCTGTTGGTCGGGAGTCACCAAGATCAGAATTTTGGATGGCACCACATAGGAATTGGCTTGGACTTTCCGCGCCATGCGGATGAACTTGATCAGATCCATATCCGGTAGGGTACTGTCTACTACGGCGACTTCGACATCGATCGATTCTAGTAGCACTAATCCAGTTTCTGCATTAGTGGCTTCGCTGGCGACTTCAATCCCTTCCTGTGCCCGCAGCGCCACCCGAAGATCAACCCGAGTTTGTTGATCCGCTTCAATTACAGCCACCTGCACTTCATCATAATACTGATGGGATTGCACTTCGGATTCAATGTCGATCGTGGGCAACGTTGCCGATGGGCCGCAAGCAGAAATTGTACCAATAAAATCGGTATCTGCCGAAGTCTTTTGAGTTTTTTGCTTCAACTGTGCCATTTGTTCTGGCGTTAGAATCTTCGATTGATCGAAGCCAAACTCAATCTCGGTATGTAAACCTTTCTGCTTCACCCGCTTCAAGTTATAGAAGCGTTTATTCCAGGTCGTTTTGACAAATGCCCAGAGACAACCTAATAGATACCGCCGCTTAAACGGATCTTTCTCAAACCAATATTCTAGAAACTTCCAGGAATAGAAGCGAGCATAGTTATGCAGTACGCCTTTCAGCACTGCTTCCCGCGTCATGTTATCCGGTTTGATGATGGGAGTGACAAAGTTGTAGTGCGAGTAGTCGCGAATTTCGACTTTGTCGGCTAAATCCTGAAACAGTTCCGCAAACGGCCAGGGCGTATACATATTCCAGTTGGTCATATCCGCTTTCCAGTCCCGCGCCATCCGGTAGGTTTCCTCAATGGTTTCGGGCGTTTCGCTGGGCAGACCCATAATGAATTGCACTTCTGCCAGAATGCCGTTTTGGCGGAGCAGTTGCACCGCCCGTTTGTTATCCGCGATCGTTGTTTCTTTGCGGAATAGATTCAGGTTCAGTTGGGCGGCGGCTTCTGTGCCCAGAGACACATGCACTAAACCGGCTTGGCGATACAGGGGTAATTCCTTTTCGTCCCGCAGAATGTCAGTTACACGGGTGTTAATCCCCCAGTGGACACCCAGATTGCGATCGATCAGTTCATGACAAAGCGCCACAAACCGCGACTTGTTAATCGTCGGTTCCTCGTCTGCCAGAATGAAAAAGCCGATCTGATGATCTTTCACCAACCGTTCAATTTCATCAACAAAATGTTTAGGCGAACGGGAACGGTACTTGCGCCAGAATTTCCATTGGGAGCAGAAGCGACAGCGGAACGGACAGCCCCGTGAATAGTTGGGCACAGCGACCCGCGTATTCAATGGGGTGTAGATGTATTTGCTCCAGTCCAATAGCGTCCAATCGGGAGTCAGAGTATTCAGATCCTTGATCGGTGGATGGGCTGGGGTTGCCACCACTTTTCCCTCTTCCAGGAAGGCGATCCCCAAAATCTCGCGGCGATCGTGTTGATCGGTGCCATTGGCGATCGATCGCAGCAGATTGACGGTAATCTCCTCGCCCTCGCCTCGGATAATGTAATCCACCCACGGAGCCTCATGCAGTACCTCCCGGTACATATAGGTTGGATGTACCCCGCCCATAATTGCTTTGATATTCGGGCAAACCGTTTTTGCCAACTTTAATGTGGCTTGGGACTTGTAGATCATGGGGGTGATCGCCGTTGCCAACACCACATCCGGTTGATAGGACTGAATTTGTGCCGCCAGGGAGACATCATCAATGTCGTTACTCATGGCATCAATGAAGCGAACTTCGGTGAAGCCTGCTGTTTTTAATGCTCCGCCGACATAGGGCACCCAACTCGGAGGCCAATTCCCGGCGATCTCTGCCCCGCCAGAGTGATAGTTGGGTTGAATCATCAGGATCCGCATAAACCTGTCTCCCAGCGAATAAAACCAATGTAGTGTTCAGGCAACAAATGGCTGTAGAGGCAAGTGGCGATCGCCTCTACAACATCACCAATCAATCGCAGTCAATTAAACCGCTTTAGAGAAGCTAGTTCCCGCCCGTTCTTTCAGGTAAGCATCGAATGCTGCCGCGATATTGCGGATTAACAAGCGTCCCGCCGGAGTCACCTGAATTTGATTTGGTAAGAGTTCGACTAAACCATCGGCTGCCAAACGTTTCAAAGTAAACCGGGCATCAGCAAAATATTCATCAAAGTCCTGATCAAAACTGAGATGATACTTCTCTTCTAATGCGTCTTTCGACAATCGGAATTGACACATTAATTCCATGATCACGGTGCGACGAATCACATCGTCTTGATTCAGTGACACCCCGCGTTCGATCGGTAACATACCTGCATCGATCGCGTTGTAGTAATCCTTCAATCGCTTGTGGTTTTGCACATACACATCGTGCAGCATACTGATCGAGGTCATGCCAAACCCCAGCAGATCGGATTCTGGTTTGGTGGTATAGCCCTGGAAGTTGCGGTGCAGTTGCCCTTCATGCTGGGCGATCGCCAGTTCGTCATTCGGCTTGGCAAAGTGATCCATGCCAATGAAGACATACCCGTTCTTGGTGAGATCCTCGATCGTCATTTTCAAAATATCGAGTTTCTCGGTTGGTTCGGGTAGCGCGGCTTCTGGAATCCGGCGTTGTACGGGTTTTAGCCAGGGCATGTAGGCAAAGTTGAATACCGCGATCCGGTCGGGATCAAGTTCGATTGTTTTCTCGATCGTATGTTTGAAAGTTTCCAGGGTTTGGTACGGTAAGCCGTAGATTAAATCCACATTCACACTGTCAAACTTAGCTTCCCGTGTCCACTCCATGACATTGAACAACATGGCTTCCGTTTGGACTCGGTTAATTGCCTGTTGTACCTCTGGATTAAAGTCTTGAATACCAAAGCTAATCCGGTTAAATCCAAGTTGCCGCAGGAAGAAGATGTAGTCTCGATCGAGCGATCGGGGATTCACTTCGATCGAAATCTCGGCATCAGGCGCAAAGCTAAACTGTTCCTGCAATGCTGTCCATAGCCGTTCTACCTGTGGCATCGAGAGATAATTCGGTGTGCCACCACCCCAATGCAGTTGTTGGACTAAGCGATTGCGATCGACTAATGCCCCCGTCTGCTGAATATCCCGAATTAAATATTCTAAATAAGGTTCAGCGATTTCCTTACGCTGAGTAATGACGGTATTGCAGCCACAGAAATAACAGGCACTGTCACAAAAGGGGATATGACAATACAGCGATAAAGGTGTTTTTTTATAGTTACTCACCGCGATCGCTGCCCGGAAGTCAACTTCTTCAAATTCCGGTTTGAGTTCGGTGGCTGGGGGGTAGCTGGTGTAACGGGGAACGGGTTGATCGTATTGACGCAGCAACTTAGGGTCAAATTCAACGGTAGGCAGCGAGAAGCTCATGGAGAACTAGTTTCCTCTTGGATAGATTTAGGAATGATGGAAAAAGTTGGGTTGAAGAGTAGCAAATTTTAGTTCGATCCCCCTAAATCCCCTTTTCTAAGGGGGACTTTCGGACTTCTTAGTATGTGCTTCGCACACACTTCGCGAACGGTTCCCTCCTGATTAAGGTTACGGTGTACACACAAGTTGTCTGTTGGATGATTAAGCCTGTCCCGCCCCCTAAATCCCCCAATTCTGGGGGACTTTGAAAGTTCTAATTCCCCCCAGAATTGGGGGGCTAGGGGGGCAGAATGCAGGGTTTCTAGGTTGCAGAGAAGATGTGTACACGGTAGCCTTGTTAATCAGGAGGGCGAGGGAGGATCGCTCAACTTGCGCCTAGATGCTATATTGCAGGGCAGCATCCGGTTTAGCGGCTCCGTGGGGAGGACGCTCAGTGGCACCGGGAATTTCTTGGCGGGTGAGCAGATCAAATACATGCTCCCCGATCGCGGCTTTCACCTCATCTTCTAGTTCGTGAACGACATCCCGATTTAAAGTAAAGGCTCGGTTCGCTTCATCAATAATGCGATCGATTGTCGCGTCATCAAGGGGTAGACCATTCAGAGTGTCGCGATATTTTTCCTTAAATGCCCGCTTGGCTTCTACCGTGGGAATCTGCTCAAACTCATGCAGTCCGGTGCCCTGATCCGGCGGTAGGTTCATCGCGGAACGGATAATATTTTTCAACGCCTGACCACCGGAAAGATCACCCATGTAACGGGTATAGGCATGGGCAATCAGCAGCACAGGATCGGTATTGGCAACTTCATGAATGCGATCGACATAGATTTTACCGGCGGGTAAGGCGGTAATCTGCTCCCGCCAGTTGTCACCATAATAAAATGCCAGATCCTGCTCCAGGTTGGCAGTGCGATTTAACTCTGGGAAGTACATCGCTCCTACCACGGGGTCATTTTGATGCCGCCGCAGTTCATCTTCCAAAGCACTGTAGACCAAATACAAATTTGCCAATAGCTTCCGGAAGGGTTCCCGCTCAACGATGCCTTTGAGGAAGCATTTCATGAAGGCAGTGTTTTCGGCAGCCGTGTGAGAGTGTTTGGTTCCTTCGCGCAGTCGTTGGGCTAAATCTTGACTCATGTTTAGTCACCTCATTAGAAATAGTGCGTTCGGCGATGCCTGTTGGGACACTGTGCAGCGAAATCATTTTGCAGGCATAGCTTCCTTCAACCAAAAGTCTATTAAGCACTTTATAGCTATTGGGTAATTTAATGATTAAAGGTTTTCATAACTTAACATAACTGCACCGATCGCGAGGTTAGGGGGCTGCGGCGATGGGTTAGCCAAACTTTTTTACTCAAAAACGAGGCATCTGCCTCCATGCAATCCCGTCACTGGTGTAGGAGTTAGAGGATTGCAGTGGATCATCGATCGTTTAATGCGTTTGATCATAATATAGTTTTATGCTTATAAAGCTTTTAAGTGATTAATAAAATATTGTTCTAAGGTGGGTTGGGGGCTGGAGTGACCCTCGGTTATGCCTGCGCAGGATTGTGTAGGGTAACGGTAAAGATCGTGCCTTTGGGAACATTGTCGGTAACAGTGATGCTGCCTTGGTGGGCATCGATCGCCAGTTTGCAAAAGGCTAACCCGAGTCCAATTTGCGACACATTCTGGATCAATGTCCCGATCTCATACTTCTCAAAAATCTGTTGCTGGAGATCTGCCCGTACTCCTGGGCCAGAATCCGCAATTTGGATCTTGGCTCCCCCAGTGGGTAAATACTCGGCTTGCAGCATCACCTGGCTATGGGATGGTGAGAACTTAATGGCATTGGAGAGCAAATTATCCAGCACTCGGCGCAGGATCGCCGCATCCACCTGAATCATGCCACCGGGTTCAGGCAACTGACTCAGCAGGTTTAGATGCTTTTGGGTGGCGATCGCTTCGGCATTCGACAACGCTGAACTACAGATCGCATAGAGATCTACGTCGGTATAATTCAGTATCAGCTTGCCCGATTCCAACTTTGCCATGATCAACAAGCTATCGATCATCGTTTCCATTTGGCTTGCCGCGATCGCAACGTGATCAATTTTTTCTAGTTGCTTGTCGATCGGAAATCCTGGCGACTTGAGAATATGGGTGGCGAGCAGAATACTGGAGAGCGGATTGCGGAGATCATGCACCAACATATTCACCATGTCTTCCCGCAATTGCAGCAAGGTTTGCACATTGTCATACTGTTGTTTAATCCGCAACATGGAATGTACTCGTGCCCGTAACTCCAAGCCATTTACAGGTTTACTGATGAAATCATCGGCTCCGGCGGCTAAACAGCGAGCTAAATCCTCTTTGGCTGTCAACGCAGTGGTCATAATAATGGGGACTGCCCGCCATTGCGGATCGGCTTTAATCTGCTGGCAAACTTGGATGCCATCTAAATCCGGCATCATCACATCTAGCAAAATCACATCTGGTTGGAAACTTGGCAAATATCGAATCGCCTTCTGCCCACTGGGTACATAGTGTAATTGATAGCCAGCACTATGCAAGAGCGTTTCAATCACATCAAAGTTATCAGGTTCATCATCAATGACTAAAATAGATGCTTGAGAATTCATAGCAACGTTTCACTCCTGGGCAACAAAAGGTGTTGAATCGTTACAGCTAGTTGCTTCAGCTTAATCGGTTTTGTCAGGTATTCGGTAGCTCCCGCGTCTAAGCATCTTTGCCGATCGCTGGGCATGGCTAACGCGGTTAAGGCGACGATCGGAACTTGAGTTTGTCCATTGGCGCGGATCTGCTGGATGGCAGCTAATCCATCCATTCCCGGCATTTGGATATCCATCAGAATCAAATTCGGCTGTTGCGATCGAGCAAGTTCTACGGCTTGCTGCCCACTGGTTGCCAGAATTAACCGATAGCCCCGACTTTCCAGATAGCCGGAAATTGTATCAATATTGGCTTGATTGTCTTCTGTGAGCAAAATTAGGGGAGCCTTTGAGTCAGGCGGCGATGTCATGCCAAGATCACTCAGGGAAGGATCAATAGGCTTGGAAACTGCAACAGCATCTTCGCAGGATAAGTGATTTCCCTGTGAAGATAGGATATGACTGGGAGGAAGCACTGTTGCGATCTGGTTGACCTCAGGATGGGCATGGTACGGGAGGCGCACTGTAAAACAACTGCCCTGTCCTACCGCACTTTCGACCGAGACGCTGCCGCCATGCAGGGTGGTAATTTGTTGCACCAGTGCCAGCCCTAATCCTGTCCCCGTATACTGACGGCTTAAACTACTATCAATCTGGACAAATGCCTGGAACAGTTTGTCAATATCCTCGGGGGCAATGCCGATGCCAGTGTCGAGGATGGAGAAACAGAGGTGGTGGGAGGGTGGGGGCTGTCTCTTATACACATCT
>NZ_JBLZFZ010000041.1:0-60878 GCF_050753385.1 Pantanalinema rosaneae CENA516 | reverse complement strand
AGATGTGTATAAGAGACAGTCCCCACCCCTTCCCCTCGCTCACAAAACCGTCCTCGTCACCCGCGCCACTGGGCAATCGGGACAATTCACTGCCCTGCTCACCGAGGTTGGTGCTACCGTGATCGAGATGCCCACCCTGGAAATTGGGCCGCCCTCTAGCTGGGATGAGTTAGACGACGCGATCGCCCACCTGGACGACTTCGACTGGCTGATCCTGACCTCCACCAATGCCGTAGACTACTTCATCCAACGGTTGCGCGAGAAACGCGGTGATGATGCTTTAGTCGAAATCCAGGTGGCGGTTGTGGGTGAAAAGACTGCCGCTCGCTTAGAACAATTGGGGATTCGTCCCGACTTCATTCCCCCCGACTTCATTGCCGATTCCTTAGTCGCAAACTTTCCAGAACGCCTCAGTGGCATGAAAATTCTGTTCCCTCGGGTCGAGAGTGGCGGTCGCGATATTTTGATCAAAGAGTTCACCAACCAGGGAGCCGAAGTCCGGCAAGTTGCCGCCTACGAATCCCGTTGTCCCGACGAAATCGATCCCGTCGCCCTCGCTGCCCTGCGCGATCGCCAAATTGATATTGTCACCTTCGCCAGTTCCAAAACCGTCAAACACTTTTGCCTACTGGTCTATCGAGCCGAACGCAATGAAGCCTGGAAAAGCTGGCTAGAAAATGTTTGTATTGCCTCGATCGGTCCCCAAACCAGCCAAGCCTGTGAAGCCTTACTCGGTCGTGTTGATGTCGAACCTCGCGAATACACCCTAGATGGTCTAGTAGAGGCGATCGCAGAGTATATCCAACGCTCTCCCTAAACCCAACCACCAACCCCGACCACCCAACCGAGCGAAGCAGACTATCACTGCCCAGCGATCGCACCTTCTGGAGGGGGTTCGGGGGACGCAGCCGTCCTCCGAATTCGGGGGGGTTGGGGGGCAGCCCCCCCAGGGTCGGCAATCAATTCATCAAATCCTAACCATGATCGACTAGGCTAACTTCCCAGGATTTGATAGGGTTTTAGGTCAATAAACGTTTTGCTTTAGAAACCAAAGGGATCAACGCAATGGGGGCACTTAAAGGTCGCGATATACTCAGCATGGCGGATTTCAGCCCAGAAGAGCTACAGGGGGTACTGCGGTTAGCCGCGCAATTAAAAAGCGGTGCCGTGAATCTGAAATGTCAGAAGAATTTAGGATTACTGTTCTATAAAGCGTCAACTCGCACCCGAGTTAGCTTCTCAGTCGCCATGTATCAACTGGGTGGACAGGTACTAGATCTGAATCCCAGTGTGACTCAGGTTAGTCGCGGTGAACCCCTGGAAGATACCGCCCGGGTGCTCGATCGCTACCTGGATATTCTGGCTATTCGCACCTTTGAGCAACGTGATCTCGAACTATTTGCGGAATACACCAACATCCCGATTATTAATGCCCTGAGTGACCTGGAACATCCCTGCCAGGTATTAGCCGATTTACAAACCATTCAGGAAAACTTCGGCACCCTGGCAGACCTCACCCTCACCTATGTTGGCGATGGTAACAATGTGGCGCATTCCCTCATGATCGGCTGTGCCCTGGCTGGGATGAATGTTCGGGTTGCCTGCCCACCGGACTACCAACCCCTACCAGAAGTTGTGGAGCAAGCTCAGGCGATCGCCAATGGTCGAACAGAAGTCACTGTCACTACCGATCCGATCGCAGCCGTCAAAGGCGCACAAGCCCTTTATACCGATGTCTGGGCAAGTATGGGTCAAGAGGACTTAGCCGAATCCCGGATTCCCATCTTCCAGCCCTACCAACTCAACGAAACCCTCCTGTCCTACGCCGATCCCGCCGCGATCGTCTTGCATTGCCTTCCCGCCCACCGGGATGAAGAAATTACCAATGCCGTGATCGAAGGCTCCCAATCCCGCGTCTGGGATCAGGCGGAAAACCGGATGCACGCGCAAAAAGCCCTATTAGCGAGTTTATTAGGAGTGAATTAATTAACACCTATCAAAAACTTTAATATCAAAAATTGCTTCAGGGACTAGACAGGCAGGAAATTTGGTGGTACAAACGTTCTATGTCCACCCTGTCCTTTATTCTGTCCTATGGATACCCTTACTGAAGCTCAACAAGAACTGTATGACTGGCTAGTTGGATACATTCGGGAACATCAATACCCGCCCTCAATCCGTCAAATGATGCGAGCGATGGGCTTAAAATCGCCTGCTCCTGTTCAGAGCCGCTTGGAACACTTGCGAGCCAAGGGTTACATTGAATGGACGGAAGGGAAAGCCCGGACGATTCGCATGACCCAAGCGGCGATGCAGGGAGTCCCCATTCTCGGCGCGATCGCGGCGGGTAACTTAGTCGAAACCTTCCCGGAATCGGAAGTAGAACACCTCGATTTGTCTACCTTGTCCCTCAAACCCAATTACTTTGCGTTACGGGTCAGAGGCGACAGCATGATCGAAGCTCTGATCGACAATGGTGACGTGGTGATCCTCAAACCCGTGGCAGATCCCAAGACCATCAAGAATGGCACGATCGTAGCGGCAAGAGTGAATGAACAAACCACCCTGAAATACTTCCATCGCAAAGGCAGCAAAGTCACGCTACAACCCGCTAATTCTCGCTATAACCCGATCGAAGTCCCGGCAACTCAGGTGGATGTTCAGGGAGCGTTAGTCGGCGTTTGGCGTGGTATCGGGCTATAGCAAAATGGCGTAATCTCACAATTTATGCTTGAGGACACTGGCGTTCACATATAGTCAACCAGCGATCAGGTCTGAGTGCGATCGTGAACCATTTCCCCCAAGTTGCCAACGGCAATATGGCATGATGGGCTGAATGCCAACCGCATTTTAGCGATTATTTGCCTACGGTCGAATTGTGAACTCCAACCAACTCCTGAAAATTTTTCAAAGCCGGAAGATCACGGCTCTATTGCTGTTAGGGTTTTCCTCGGGGCTACCATTACTATTGACCAGCCGTACCCTCCAAGCCTGGATGCAGGAGGCAAAGGTGGACTTAGGCGTGATCGGCTGGTTTAGTCTGATTGGACTGCCCTATACGCTAAAATTTCTCTGGTCGCCATTTCTAGACGGGATCATTCCTCCATTTTTGGGACGACGACGCGGCTGGCTGCTGATCACTCAAATGGGACTGATTCTGGCGATCGGGGCAATGGCGTTCCAGCAACCCCAACAGAATTTACAACTGCTGGCAATGACAGCGATGGCAATCTCTTTGCTCAGTGCCACTCAGGATATCGCTGGAGATGCCTATCGGACAGATGTATTGACTCAATCTGAACTGGGGATTGGGGCTTCCACCTGGGTCTTAGGGTATCGGTTGGCGGTACTTGTTTCTGGTTCTCTTACCCTAATTCTGGCGGATCAAATGCCTTGGAGTTGGGTCTATCTCCTGATGGCAGTGTTGATGCTGGTTGGACTGATCACTACTCTGTGGGCACCTGAGCCACAACGGGATACACCGCCAGAATCGTTAATCAAAGCGGTTTATTTGCCCTTTCAGGAGTTTTTTCAACGCTTAGGGTGGCAATCTAGCATTCTAGTTTTGCTGTTCATTTTGCTCTACAAAGTGGGGGATGCACTGGTCAATAACATGGCAAACCCCTTCCTGCTGGATATTGGCTTCAGCAAAACCGAAATTGGGGCGATTCAGGGTAGCTTTGGCTTTCTGGCAACTACGGTTGGTGTGATTGGTGGCGGCGCGATATTAACCAAAATTGGCATTTATCGATCGCTCTGGGTGTTTGGTGGGCTGCAAGCCTTGAGCAATCTGGGGTACTTTACACTGGCGGCGGTAGGGAATAATAGTCTGCTGCTCCTGCTGGCGATTAACATCGAAAACCTGTGTGCCGGATTAGTGACCGCCGTATTTGTTGCCTATCTCATGAGTTTGTGTCATCACAGCTTCACGGCGACTCAGTTCGCTCTCCTGTCGAGTTTGATGGCGACAGCGGGTATTGTTTTAGCCGCTCCCGCCGGAGTGTTAGCCAAGACCACAGGTTGGCCGGTATTTTTCTTGCTCACCCTCGTTGCCGCCTTACCGGGGCTGTTACTATTGCCGATCGTGGCTCCCTGGAACCAGGTTGCTCCCATCCTGCCATCTCCTGATGTCATCAAATCCGACTCAGACAACTTGGATATTTGGTAATCAGATCAGAGTGGTAATCAGGGGAATTCTGCCTGCAAGGTGGGAGCAAAGTAGTAGCATAGGATCAGAGCGCTTCATAAATCTTGAGTGAAGTCTCAGAATTCCCTTGCTTCCCAGTTGCATCCTGCTTTATGGCAATCTTCCGGCAATATATTGCACCATTTTTGATTGTTCTGGTTTTTCTAGTCGCCCTGTTAGCAGTCAGTTCGCGGATTTTCTTGCCCTCTGATCTGGCGGCTCCGGCTCCGATCGAAGACACCCATGCCTTACAGCCCCAGGCAAAACTTGAAATCGCGATCGGAACTGCTAAGTCCACCGCTACGGATACGGCTACCAAACTGCCCCCCTCGCTCTCGACCTTAATTAAAGGCGTTACTGATGACTTTGATTTAGTGGAGCAACTTTAGGGTTTGTGGTGGTTTTACCGGCAGGGTATCAACTACGTTCCGGTTCCGGTGTAGAGCGATCGTTGCTAGTCCAGTTTATGCAGCGTTCCTATGCTGAAATTCAGCCTGGGCATCACCATAGCCACCTGGCAAAGACAGTAGAGCAATATTTTTCCTGGGAAACGCCCCTATGGTGGGTTGAGCCGCTGCATCCTGCCCCAGCCGTATCACCAGCAACTCTGCCACGAACTCCATTTCGACCCGTTGCCTGCCTCTGGTTAGGAACGGCGATCGATCAGGGAACGGGAGAACGCCACGCCCATATTTTTCTGTTATATGTGGCTCCAGACCATCGGCGGCAAGGCATTGGTACAGCCTTAATGCAGTATGCGGAAACCTGGGCAAGGTCACGCGGCGATCGTCAAATCGGATTACAGGTATTTCAAACCAATCAACCCGCATTGCAGTTATATCACCAGTTAGGGTATCAAACTCAATCGTTATGGATGGTGAAACCGTTACCACCTTGAGAATTTGAATCAGAACTCAGGCATCTGCTCACGCGGAAACTGGAGCGTAAAGGTAGTTATGCCCTCAGCACTAGCCACTTGGATACTGGCACCTAACTGAGTTACCCGCTTTTTGACCAGTGCTAATCCCAGTCCTGTTCCATCATGTTTCCAAGGATCAGCGCTAGGGACACGGTAAAACTTGTCAAAAATGTAGGGCAGTTCATTGGCGCGGATCTCGCTGCCAGAATTACTCACCCCAATTTGAATCTGTGTAGAAGTCGCTTGCACAAAGACCGTAATCTGTCCGTGGGTCGGAGTGTATTTGCAGGCATTGGTTAACAACTCGATCAGAATCCGTTCCAGACACACTGGATCGGTGGTTAGCAATGTTAGGTCATCGGGGATATGCAGGTGCAGGTGTTGAGATTGGTGCGCCGCTCGGTCAATTAATGGTGCGATCGTAGATGGTATCCAGGTCGATAGGTCAATCCTTGCCAGTTCTAACCCTTCCATCTCTTGCTCGATCTGAGATAAGTCGAGCAGGTTGTCAATTAAACTAATCTCGCGCTGGCATTCTTCCTGCAACACTTTCATATACCGCGTTGTGGAACCCGCCTGCTCTCCAACCACCCCTAATCGTTGCAGGGATACATCTAATAACTGGGTTGCCAACTTGATATTTGCCATCGGGGTTCTCAGTTCATGAGAGATGGTACTGAGAAAGTCATCTTTTAACCGATTTAAGCGTTCTAGCTCTAACACCTGGGTTTGAGCCGTTTGATACAGACGGGACTGGCGTAAGGCGATCGCGCATTGGTTAGCCACTTGTTGGACTAAGCGAATATCCACCTGACTGAAGGTAACGTGGGCATGATGGATCAACCATAAATCGCCTAGCACTCCCTGATTATCGAAGATCGGACATGCCAGAATTGCCGCCTGTCCTTCTGAAAAGAGGGGAGAGGTCGTACAAAACTGAAAATGCTGCCCCTGCTGTAGTTGCTGATACCCCTGCGGAAATTGGGTCATTGCCACGGTATAGGGCTGGAAGGGCTGGGCTGCCTTGCTGTATTCGTAGCAGATCGTTGAGACCTGCTGCTCCAGGTTATACAGAGCGGCATTACAGGTCGTGACTCCGATCGCCAATCCTAGCTCCTGCACCACGGTTTGCAGAATTTGATGTTCATCCAGACTATCGCGGACGCGATCGGTAATCCGCTTTAAAGTGGCTTCAAATTGAAACGCCTGTTGCAGTTGCGTGGTGCGTTCCTGTACCTGGATCTCTAACTCCGCATTAAATTGCTGCACCTGCTGATAGAGTTGGGACTGCTGAATGGCGATCGCTAATTGGTTTGCCACGGTTCGCGCCAGTTCTACCTCTGAGTCCTGCCAGATCCAGGATTGATGGCAATGATTCAGGCTTAAACTGCCCCACAACTGTTCCCCAACTTGCAAAGGCACTAATAACCATGCCCCAGGATAGCTGGAGGGAGTTGCTCCATCCTGGGGGGCTGTACGGGTACTATAGTCATCCACCCGCACCACTTCCAGTTGTTTGAGTCGAGCCGTAAACAGATGGCTGTGATCAGGAATCTCTTGCCCAGTTGGATCGGGGATTTGGGCAGTTCGGCAATAGCTAGCCACATGCCGCCACACTTGATCTGGGGGAAAATATTGCACGATCGTTGCCTGATCGAGCTGTAATAGAGGACCGACTTCTGCTACCGCCGTTGCAAAGACGGTTTGTAACTCCAGGGAATTGCGAATGGCTTGAATCACTCGGTTCAAAGCCTGTTCCCGTTCTACCTGGTGTCGCATTTGGTGGTAAAGCTGGCTTTGTTGCAGCGCGATCGATAGGTGATTAGAGAGTTGGGTCAGCAGGTGAATTTCCCAGGCTTGCCACTGCCGAGGGGCGGCACAATGTTGAGCGACTAACAACCCCCAGAGTTGTTCGCTTTGTAATACGGGAATAACTAAATTCGCCCTAACCTGAAATTGGGCAAGTAATTTGACATAGCAGTCCGATAACTCATCGGTATAAATGTCTTGAACAGAACTGACCTTGCCCTGGGTATAGGAGGCAATGGCATCTGCCTGGGCTAAACAGGGGTCATACAGCGTTTCGCCTAACATCGATCGCCAGCCTGCAACGACCGATTCCACCAGCACAGACCCGCTCCAGTCAGGGGCAAACTGGTAGATAATCACCCGATCGGTTTGCAGCAATTGCCGCACTTCTGCCACGGTGGTATTGAGAATGTCATGCAGGTCAAGGGACTGGCGAATCCGTTGGGCAATTTGTCCGATCAACTGCTCCTGTTCGACCTGATGCCGCAGCGCCGCTTCCGCCTGCATCCGTTGCGTTACATCCTGAAAGACAATCACCCCCCCCGTAATCTCACCCTGGTGATTCCGAATCGGGGCGGCTGTATCGCCGATCGCCCGCTCTAAGCCATCTTTAGTTCGCAAGATACAGGAGTTGGGCAGGCTGATACTGGTACCGACCCGAATAGCTCGTAACACCGGATTTTCCAGCGCTACGCGAGTTTGCGGATCAACCAGATGCAACACGCGATCGGCGGCTTCCCCTAACGCTTCGGCTTGTTGCCATCCTGTCAGCATTTCCGCCGCAGGATTCATAAATGTAATACAACCATTTGTATCAGTGGCGATCGTGCCATCAGCGATACTCATCAACGTTGTCGCTAACCATTGTTCCGTCTGTTGCATCTGCTGTTCTAGCCAGTAGCGGCGCAGGGCAACTTGAATCGTGCTATGGAGTTGGCAGCGATCGAACGGTTTGAGCAAATAGCCAAAGGGTTCCGTGGCGATCGCCCGTTCCAGCACTTGACTGGTGGTATTAGCCGTTAAATAAATAATCGGGATATCCCATTGTTCACGGATCTGGGTTGCCGACGTAATGCCATCCATGTCACCTTCCAGGTGAATATCCATCAGCACTAGATCCGGTTTATTCTTTCTCACTGCCGAAATTGCGGCTATACCGGAGGTAACGCTAGCGACAACAGTATAGGGCGTTTCCTTAAGAAACTCTTGAATACTTAAGGCAGCAACCAGGTCATCTTCAACGACTAACACTCTTGCCATAGATCAATAAAGTCAATTTGCGCTGGTTACTGTGGCAACTGAGCAATTTTTTCTAACTAAGGGAATGAACAAAAAAAGTGTGCAGAATTCCGGAATTCACAGGCATAGTAAATTCTTTCTACTTAGAAAAATATGTGCTTCCCCAGGTGACAAATATGGCAATCACCGTCACTTTACGGTTAGTTGTAACCGTAAACAAACATGGGTTAACAGTAGATTTGCGGAGTCTGTTGAGCCAATTGCTCGATCATGGCTGACCCTAATGGATCAAAAAGGGGGATCTGTTTCAATCTGCCATTTCTACCAGAAGTTTGGGAATCCGTTATTCTGACTAAGTAGTCTGTTACAGTTTCCGTATTCTACTCATTGCGTAATTATCCGAGTACTTCTAGAGTGAGTGACGCGTCAAGTAATTCTAAATTTGGCTTATGGAGCCAGCGCCTATTCGCAGCCATCCTACTCGGTGGGCAAGTTTTAGTGCATTTACTGGCAGGTAAAATTCACCGTCGCAATACACTGGAACAAATGGCAGTTGTTGGTCCCGAGTCCCTCTTCATTACTCTGGTAGTTGCCGCTGTCATTGGCATGGTGTTCTCGATCGAAGTGGCGCGAGAGTTTGTCAGTTTGGGGGCAGGCAGTACCGTCGGTGGAGTGTTAGCGATTGCCTTAGGGCGAGAACTGGCTCCGATTCTGGCGGCGGTCGTGCTGGCGGGACGGGTCGGGTCGGCATTTGCCGCCGAGATTGGCACGATGCGAGTCACGGAACAGATTGATGCGCTATACGTGCTGAAGACCGATCCGATCGATTACCTGGTGATTCCCCGAGTAGTCGCTTGCTGCCTGATGCTGCCGGTTTTGACCGTCTTTTCGTTTCTGATCGGCATGTTGGGCGGCATGCTCATGGCGGAACCCTATGGCATTTCCCCGACGGTCTTCCTCAACTCGGCGCGGAATTTTTTGTCCGTTTGGGATCTCTGTACGTCCCCACTGAAAGGGTTTGTCTTTGGGGCATTAATTGCCATCATTGGCTGTAGCTGGGGGCTAACCACGACCGGAGGCGCGAAAGGTGTAGGACAATCCACTACAACGGCAGTTGTCACCTCGTTACTGGCAATTTTTATTTCCAATTTCTTTCTCTCCTGGCTGATGTTCCAGGGGCTAGGCAAGGTGTCACTTTAACCAGGAGCGTGCCTGGTTGGTACACGGATCTATACTCTCCCCGCCGGACTTTATTTGCTCCGCCCTTCCAACGCGGCCATGCGGCCTTCCAAGGCATTCAACCGATCCTTTGCCTCGATCGCCAAAATTGCCAAGCGATCGAGCATTTGCTGATCGCTGAGTTCCGGTGATCTGGCTCGGCTGGTAGGTGCAGGTGAACGAGAAGGGGCTGCTCCGGCTCCTTGCCGCGCACTCAATTGAGCTACCTGTGCCCGTAACTGGCTGACCTCTGCCCGTAATACATAAATGTCTGATTGCAAGTTATAGGAGGGTTGCGCTGTGACTCGCCCTTGCAGCATCAGGAGTAGAGCGGTGATCAGAATGCCGACGACCCAAAATTTCTTCAACATAAGACCTACCTGAGACGGCTGATGGGATATCCACATTCTAGAAACCGCCACTGGCTTCCGGAGGCATCCCCTACTATGGAGACAGGAGAGCGATCCGCTGTAATTTTTATGTAGTCTAATGTATGACGGTGAGCTAGTTTTAGTCCCACGGTTTCCCCGAGTGCCCCTGCCCCGACGAATCGCTGCATTTGCGATCGATGTGGTGGTCATTGGGCTGTTGAGCCTGTTATTGGGTCAGCAGTTCTATGGTGTCCTATTTATGTTGTTATGGTTAGGGCTGCGCGTCCTCGTCGTGGCGAAGAATAAGGGGCAAAGTCTGGGGCGTTGGGCGTTGGATATGAAGGTCATCAATCCCCAGTATCGGGCGATTCCAGGCTTGCTGGAGTTAACCAAACGCGAGACTATCACTGGATTGGGTGCCTTACTTGCCTGGATTGGTCTGGTAAACCTCAGCCCCACCAATGGATTATTACTGGTTTTACCAATTCCGCTGTTAGTGGACTGTAGCTTTGCCTTCACCGATGCTGAGTATCGGCAGGCATTTCACGATCGCATGGCTCAAACGATCGTCGTGCAAACGCGGCGAGGGTACTCCTTAGATATCAAGTTACGCCGGTTATTTGCCCAAGCTGGTCGTCGTATGAAATAATGGATGTTTGTGTCGAATTCTGTCCCACCGTTGAACGAGTCGGAGTATGGCAAAGAGTAAAGATGTCCGTCTAGTCATCACCCTGGAATGTACCGAGTGTCGCACCAATCCGGATAAGCGATCGGCTGGGGTTTCCCGTTACACCACCACCAAGAACCGCCGCAATACCACGGCTCGGTTGGAACTGAAAAAGTTCTGTCCGCACTGCAACAAGCATACGGTTCATAAAGAAATTAAATAACAACCTGGAGGCATCGTCGTAGTGGGTTGGACTGCTCCATCCCAACGGTGATTGATCCTGGCTGCCCTGAATTCATTGCTCATTTGTTACTGGCTACTAAATCACTGAACCATGACCTACCTTCGTCGTCGCGTTTCCCCCATCAAACCTGAAGATCCCATCGATTACAAAGATGTTGATCTGCTGCGGAAGTTTATCACTGAACGCGGTAAGATTCTGCCTCGCCGGATCACTGGACTAACTGCCAAGCAACAGCGTGATCTGACCGAAGCTATCAAGCGGGCTCGCGTCCTGGCTCTGCTACCGTTCATCAACAAGGAAGGTTAAGGGCAGAGACGTTCTCGGTCGATCCGGATTGCCGTTTTATCCCTTAAGCCGCAGTACCTCCATGGAGAAGGGCACTCTTGTTGAATTTCGAGTAAATAGCGATCGTCGCCTTGGGGTGGTTGAGCGTCCAGAGGGCAAAAAGCACTGGATTGTCACCGATGAACGTGGGCAACCGCATACGCTCCATCCCCGACAGATTACCTATGAGATCTCAGGAAGCTATAAGCCTTCTGAGATTTCCGCCTTTCTCAATCAGGTCCAACCCTATCTTGATCCGTCTAGCCTGGAAGTTGCCTGGGAACTTTTAGTCGAAGACAACGAGACGGCTGATCCAGAAACAATGGCAATGTTGCTGTTCTCGGATCAAAGCCCGGTACTGTGTTATGCCGCCTATTGGTTGCTTTCCGAGGACAAGCTTTACTTCAAGCAGAAAGGTGAACGGTACGAACCGCGCCCCAAAGCCCAGATTGCTGAACTGAAACACCAGCAAGCTATGGAAGCCCAACGGCAGCAGGAATGGCAAGGGTTTCTGGAGCGGATTCAGCAGGCACTTGCCCAGCAACCGATCGCATGGCAACCTAGCGATCGACTGCGACTCGACGCTCTAGAGCGATTTGCTACGCTAGGAGAGGAAGCGACCCACCGCACCCCCGCCCTGGAAACCCTGGCGCACTTAAAGCGACCGGAAACTCCTCAGGGAGCTTTTCAGTTACTGGTAGACTTGGGGTTGTGGAGTCTCCACGAAAATCTGTTTCTGCGCCGCAGTCAGATTCCGGTTCAGTTCCCTTCTACGGTATTGGAAGTGGCGCAACATCGCTTAACCTCTCCACCTACAGACTTGCATCCCGATCGCTTGGATCTGACTCATTTAAAGGTCTATACGATCGACGATGAGAGTACGCGTGAGATTGATGACGGTTTAAGCCTGGAAGCATTGCCCAATGGACAGCAGCGCCTGTGGATCCACATTGCGGATCCAACCCGGTGGCTCCTCCCGGGTGATGATTTAGACTTAGAAGCCCGTCGTCGCAGTACCACAGTGTACCTGCCAACGGGCATGATTCCCATGTTTCCCTCCGAACTGGCGACGGGGCCCATGAGCCTGGTGCAAGGCAAAGTGTGCTGTGCCCTCAGTTTTGGAGTGGTATTGAATGAAGCTGGGGCGATCGCGGATTACAGCATTCATACCAGTCAGATTAAGGCAACCTACCGCCTGACCTACGAAGATGTCGATGAGATGTTGGAGTTAGGGGTACAGGCAGAATCTGAACTGGAAGCGATCGCCCAGTGGGCAAAGCGGCGACAGTCCTGGCGGCAGTCTCAGGGAGCCATCAGCATTAACATGCCAGAATCCTCGATTAAAGTGTATGAGGATGAGATTGTCATTCAGGTACTTCAGGATTCCCGCGCCCGGATGCTGGTGGCGGAAATGATGATTCTGGCGGGTGAAGTTGCCGCCCGGTATAGCCAAGCTCACAATTTACCCATTCCCTTCCGCAATCAACCGCAACCCGAACTGCCTCCAGACGAGGAACTCTTAATTTTGCCAGCCGGTCCGGTGCGTTCCTGTGCGATTCGGCGCTGTATGCCCCGGAGTGAGTTGAGTATTACTCCGGCTCGTCATGCCAGCTTAGGATTGGATACCTACACGCAAGTCACCTCGCCGATTCGCCGATACAGTGATTTACTGGCTCATTTCCAAATCAAAGCCCATCTGCGAGGTTCGCCACTGCCATTTTCGGCGGAGGAAATGCAGGAACTGACGATGGGAGTGAGTACAACGATTCAAGAGGCTACCCTGGTCGAGCGGCAAACCAACCGCTATTGGGGCTTGGAATATTTGCGTCGTCACCCTGCCGAGGTTTGGCAAGCTTTAATGCTACGTTGGCTGCGGGAGCAAGATAATTTGGGGCTGGTGCTGTTGGAAGATCTGGGACTAGAGTTAGCCATGCGGTTTAACCGAGCTGTGTCGCTGGGAGATCGCATGGATCTGCGAGTCAGCTATGCGGATCCCCGGCAAGACATTGTGCAGTTTGAAGAAGTCACGGTGCAAACAGCGTGGCAACCGAACTAAATCACCCTGAAATACCACCCAAGTGGGTATAGAAGCTAGGAATTTTACTTGATAAGATCAAGAGAAATACAGAGGTAAACCAAACCTTGTAATTTGCGTTTCTCCCCTGGGCTAGAGGCAGATCTACCTGAGGTTACTTCTAACCGTGAGTGAACAATTTCTCTAGTTCTATAAAGATTCCCTATTGGCTACGGGATCTTGCCTGGAACAGTGTTATTGTCATTGGTAAGTGGGGCACTCTATCCATATCAGTAGTCTATGCTTGGGAAAACCATCCTGATCGTACCTCAGCTTAGTTAGCAACTAATCTTGGGACTTGACTATTGATCGTAGAGCGTCGATACTGCTGGGAGCTAATTGCTCTGTTTGGCGTGTCCGCTAACTGCCAACTTCATCCCTATCCATCAGCCCAGATTGGTTTAACTACCCTAATCCTGGTTCTCCAGTAACCAAATTCTGTAGTTAAACGCCATGATGACTCGCTGACCACCTAAACCTTTGTAACAGCAATGTTTCAACCCAAACGGCTACAACCCCATCCCCTTGACTGGTCATCGCATCGCTACAGTTCCAGTCCAGTTCAGGAGCCGCCCCAGCGCAGTCAGGTTGTCGCCAATTCCGCAAACGTTCATCGTGACGCGTTGATCAATAGTCTGGTTCCAGAAGGGCTGAGTCCCAATAAACGAGCGATCGTCGAGCATTTGATTACCACCTGGCTCCAGAATGCCGAAGCATAGGTGACGAATAGAGCAGTTGTAATTATTTGTTTGGATAAAATTAGGTTTGCTGGGGGTGAGTTAACTCAAACAGTATTAACCTTCAATGCCAGTGATCCGGATTCCAGACGATCTCTAGATCTTAATGTTAAGATTTTCTTAAAGTAAATTAGCAGAACTGGTGCCTGAAACAGTATCACAGCTAGGTTGTTCTATCTAGTTGCATAAGATTGCGTAGCTTCTAGTGATTAGACTGTAGTCCTAACTGGTTGCTGTGCCCTGAATCACAAAGACCTGAATAGATCAGGCAGTTTTGCAAATGCTGAGTGACTCATCTCTCCAGAAGCTCCAACAACTGATTCAACGGATTGTAGAGGCAGAGACTGACGATTTTATTGAATTAGCGAAGTTAGTGGGGTTTGATCCGCTGAAGGATTTCGCGGGTGCCAAATTAACTGGAGCAGAACTGCGGGCGGCTCAACTAATTGGGGCAGATCTGATTGGATCTAACCTGATGTGTGCCAATTTGATCAATGCCAATCTCAGTCAAGCCAATCTGACGGAAGCTAACTTAACCGAAGCGGATTTAACCAACGCCATTTTAGATAATGCGGTTCTGACCAATGCGAATTTGACTGGAGCCAAACTCAGTAGTGCCAGGTTGTTACATGCCAAGCTTGCTGAAGTCACCCTGACACGAGCCCAGTTAAATCATGCGAATTGCCGTCGGACTAATTTGATCGGGGCGCAATTGAGTAATACCCAAGCTCGGGGTGCCATGTTCAGCCATGCCGATTTGCAGCGGGCTAACCTGACCTCTGCCGATTTGACGGGGGCAAGTCTGTATGGAGCTAATCTGAGCGATGCCAGTTTAGCGTTTGCCAACCTCAGCTATGCCAATTTGGATGGGGCAACGTTAAAGCGAACTCAGTTTGCTGGCAACGAGGGCTTGACGAAACCAATGATTTGGGAGTTGAAGCAACGAGGGGCAATCTTTGAACGGGCTTGAACAAGCAACCGCCATTAGCCAGCGATCGGCAGGGTAAACCAGAAGATTGAGCCTTGACCGGGGGTGCTATCCACACCGATCTGACCGCCATAGTGGTGAATCAGCCGTTGACAGCGATGTAGTCCCAGGCCAATCCCCGTCAGATGCCGATTATCCAACCCCCGAATATACAGGTGAAACAGGCGATCGCACTGGGCACGATTCATGCCAATGCCATTATCTGCAATGGTACAGTAAAGCATCTGATCCTCGGAGATCGTGGCATTCAAGGTAATCACCAGCCCCGGGGGATTATGCTTCAGGGCATTAGTCAACAACTGCTCAAAGATCTGTTTCAAGGCATTGCCATTTGCCTTAACCGCAGGCAAATCCGGCGTTATTTGATTCAGCACCGTTGCCTGATTCTTGACAATTTGGGCTTCTACTACCACCAAACTGGCTTGTAACGCGTCTGACAGGTTAGTTGCTTCCCAAGCCGGATCTGGGATACTGGGAGCGGCTGTGCAGTCTTGCTGCTCTTGCAGGGAATTCAGTAGTTGTAATTGGTTTTCGCTACTTCTCAGCATACATTCCACCATGCCGCGAGGGACAGCGATCGGATCATCGCATTTACGCAAGAGGTTATTCAGCACCATCAACATGCCCTGAGTCGGGGTACGCAAATCATGGGAAACCGCATGGAGCAACAGATCCTTAACCTGGTTGATCTGCTGTAACTCTTGCATCCGTTCCTGGAGTTCTAGTGTCCGGGCTTCTACCTGGCATTCCAAACTGGCGGCTAAGGTTAGTACCTGTTGATATAAATGGGCTTGTTGCAGCGCAATTTCTACCTGGGTAGCGAGTTGCTGAAGTAAATCAACTTCAAAGGGTTGCCATTGGCGGGGGGCAGAACATTGAGTGGCAATCAAAACTCCAAACACCTGCCCCTCTAGCATCAGGCGAATGCCCATCCCGGCTTTGACCTGACAACGACGGTAATATTCGGCTAGGAATGGTGTCTTTTCGACCTGCTCGGTATCATCCACCACCCGGATCCCATCGCTGAACAGGTGACGAATTTCGGCGACGGCATTGCCATCATCCAGCCGCCACCCTAAAACCGATGACCATTGGGGATCCACCGATTCAGCAACGGCCCGACAGCAGCCAGTGTCACTCAGATGACTAATGAAGACCCGATCGACTTGCAAAAATCGTCGCACTTCTGCCACGGTCGTATTCAGGATGGCTTCGAGATTGAGAGAACTGCGAATGCGAGAGGAGATTTCTGCCAGTAAGCGTTCCCGTTCTGCGGCAAACCGGAGTTGGGCTTCTGCCTGTTTGCGATCGGTAATATCATACGCGGTGGCTAAGGCGGCGGGTTGACCCTCAAAGTACACCATGCCAGCATTCATATCGACCCAGCGTTCTTTGCCCGTTTTGGTCAGAATTTTGATTTCGTACCGACTGGGGACGGCGGCTCCCTGTTGGCGAGCTAACCCGCGTTCCTGCACGATCGCCCGAAAATCGGGGTGAGCCAGTTGCCAAAAATCGATCGATAACAGTTCTTCCTGAGAATATTCTGTAATGGTGGTGGCGGCGGGATTGACGTAACGTAACCGATTCCCCTGATACACCATAAAGGCACAGGCGGCGGTTTCAGCGACTAACCGGAAGCGGGCTTCACTTTGCTGTAGGGCTTCTTCGGCTTGCTTGCGATCGGTAATATTTTCAAAGATCACACCAACACAGTTATCGGGGAGGGGAAAGGCTTTGGTGGCATAAATTCCTTCGGGCACCTGGTGGTCGGTATACCGGATCTCGCCCAGATCTCGCACTTTCCCCGATCGAATCACCTCAGCATAGAGTTTAGGGAAGGCGGTTTCCATTAGAACCGGGAAAATGTCTGCCATCCGGTGTCCTACCAAGTCTGCGATCGGGGCAGTGATATGCAGCATGGTGCGAGCGGCTGGATTGCACTCGACTAAAGTGAAGCTATCGACCTGATCGAGATCGTGAAGTTGCCACACTAACAGCCCCATCTGCATCCGTTTGACAATATCGGCATACCGCTGAATTTGCTCCTGTGCCCGTTTGAGGTCAGTGATATTTTCGACCATGCCGATCGTAAACACTGGATTGCCTTGAATATCTCGAACGAGGGAATTGGTTAAACGAACGGCAACCTCTTGCCCATTTCGCTGAAAGTGGCGCTTCTCAATCTGGTAAAAGTCCCGCTTACCAGTCACCATTTCACTAAACAGCTCCACATCCACTGCCAGATCATCGGGGTGGGTGAAGTCAGCAAAGGTCATGTGCGCCAGTTCTTCCCGGCTATAGCCCAACATGCTTTGGAGAGCGGGGTTACTCTCGACAATGCGCCCATCCAGGCTATCTAACCCGATCCCGATCGCGGCTCCTTCAAAAATGGCACGAAACCGCTCTTGACTTTGCTGACGTTCGGCTACTGCTGCCGCTAACACCAGTGCGGTCATCATCATTACGCCAATGAAGGTTTGCAGCAACAGTACCGCCTGCCGCGTATCCCCATTGGTTTTTGCCATGAACGAGCCCGCCCCTTGCACCACGCCCCAGATAGCAATGCTGGAAACGACCAGACTACTCAATACCGTTGCGCGTTGTCCTAATTGCAGAGCTGCCCAAATGATCAAGGGAAAGGGCAAATACTCTAAGGGATAATGGGCGATCGCGGTTTTGCTAGCACAGGTAAACACAATGCTACTGACCCCGATCAGGAGTCCTGCCCAAATCAGCAGCGCTAGCGTTTGGTAGCGGAAGGCGGCTTCAGTTTGCCAACGCCGTTTTAGCCGTCTGAGGGTGAGATCCGGGGGGAGTGGTCTTCCTACCCAGGTCAACAGAAATGGCGTGACGAGCAAGATTCCCATGCCGTCTCCTAACCATACCGTCCACCAGTTAGAGGCAAACTGGCTCCAAGAGCGTAGACCCGATACACAGCCCAGCAGTGTATTGGTGGTGGCGTTTAACGTTGGAGCGAAGATGACCGCGAGAGCCAGAAAGCTAATCGTATCGGGAATCCGTTTCAGCGATCGGTCGAATCCTACGCACTGCAACAATTTCTGAGCCACGATCGCTTCCAGCGTGCTGCCAAAAGCGGCTAGAATCGCCACCCACCAGGGCACACCCAACGACATAGCAAACAGAAAGGTACCGAGCGTAATGCCGACCCAAACTCGCTGCCCATACAGCAGTAGGGCTGCCAGTCCAATTCCTGCTGGAAACCAGATTGGTGAAGCCTCTATCCCTAAATCAAGGGTCTTAAAAGTGCCATACGCCGAGAGAAAACAGGTCAGCGCGATCGCACTAATAATTAGCCAGTAGCGGATTGGGTGAAAACGGTTCAGCCGCATAGCTACCATGAAGCCCGCAGACGATCGCGCAGAAGGTCTACCATGTCTGTGCTAGGGTCGCGATCGTGGCAAGTTATCCAGGTTGTGATGGTATTGATTGGCGTAATCAGATTTGATGCAGTTGTGACCATGCTATCCCCCCGATCGCATTGATTGTTCACTGTCTTCAAGATATAGCTTGACTTTTCCGTATTGGACTGGCTTCCTCCAGAAGGATGAGGGCAGAGGGGTGGGGCAGGTGGGGTGATGAGGTGAGGGAGATGGGGAAAATGGGGAGGATAGGGCAGGTCAGGAAGATAGGGTAGGTCAGAAAGATCCGGGAGGAAACTTCAATTATTCTCCAGTGGGCGAAGCGGAGGTAGTTTCAGAAGGGGTAGGGGTTTTCATGACAAAGGTGGTTGTGATCCAGGTGGTGACAATATGGGACAGTAAGCCCAGTGGACCCGCGAATAAACAAAGTGCCAGGGAATGCACTGTCCACACGCCGTTTTTTTGACCTTCCCAGTAGATCCAGCGTCCGACGAACAGATCCATTACCAAGAAATGTGCCCAACCTGTCGCTGCCGCTCGTTCTTCGCCAAAAAAGCGGGCAATATCTGCCAACTTGGGATTCGACATGGCTTGGGCGGTTTCGGGAGTCAGGCTGCTGGAAAGCAGATAGAGATACAAAGCGGCAAGCACAATAAACGGGATATAGGATGCCATCACCCGTTTTGTGATTTCCCAGTTTGGTAACAGAATCATTAATGCCCAGAAGGGCAAGACAAACAGGTTAGCTAGATCAAATAATTGCGCGATCGTCATAAAGCACCACATCAAGCGAACAGCAACAGCCTCTCATACCTTAGCTGGGACTGCCAAATGATGGTTGCTAAGGATCACGAACTAAATAACCTGAACAACTGCAACCTTCTACCTGTACGGGCGCGGCATTCGGCAGAGATTTCTGGAACAATGGCAAGGTTTTTTTACCGAATGCCACGCCCCTACGCAAGGAATTACAGCTTATTAAATTTGCGATCCTAACGGAAGTAAATCAGCAGATTAAGTCCGGGAATCGTGCGGGAGAGTGTCCAGAGTGCCAGGGCAATATAAAGAATACCGAGTGACCACTGATACCAGACCAACGCAGTGATTAATCCCGGCAAATGGGTATCACGCAACCGAATGTCGTTAAACCCCAGTTTCATCAAGTTATTCAGGCTGAAATCAAAGTAATTGAGCCAGTTCCAGCGGCGATCCCAGAGGATGGGTAAATAGCGTTTGCGGAAGTCTTCAAATCGAGGAATGATCGGCAAGCGACCAATCACAATCCGGAGTTGGCGCAATGTGCCTTCTTCCATGAAGTAACTGACATCCATCTGCGAATGGTAGCGTCCCCGGTAGTACAGCACAACCAACAGAATGGTCGGCAGAAGAACCACGATCGCCCCTAAACTAACGAGCGCCAACCAGGGATGTTCTGCCTGATGAAACAATTCCATCAATCCCCAACTGGATAGCACCGTAAAGCCACTTGATACCCAAATCGTTTCAGCGACCGTAGGCACGATCGGGTGGGGAGTCAGCCGTCGCCAGCGATCGATCAACCAGAACACCACGCCAAAATAGGCGATCGCTAACAAGCCGACGGCAAACACTAATCGAAAGTCACTGCCGTACCGACTCAGGAGCAGCAGCAAACTCAGACCCAGACAGTACAGTCCCGTCGAAACGCGGTTAAACGCTTCACGGCTGGGTGACACCCGTTCTCTGGCAATCATGCGATCGCGGACATTAATATAGGTTGCCAGGTCAATTTCGGGCAATGCCAGAATTTCGGTCAAATTCCGAAACGGTTGTTGGCTACGTTGTTGGACGATCGCCCTGGCTTGCTGGCTGGAAAATCCACTATGTTCCAGTTGCCACAATGAGGCGGCATTCAGATTGATGCCAAATACCTGTTGGCGTAATTCCTTCAGCCGTAAGCGTTCGCGGGTATATTCCAGTTCGTTGGCATCGGCAATTTGCTCTAACCGCCGGAAGTTGCGGACTAACTCCCGTAATAAATTTTCATTGCCTTGCAAGGTTGGGACAGAAATCACGCGACCGATCTGCCCTGGATTCCCGACAATTTTGGCGCGATCGGAGTCAAATCGCAGCCCCGGCACATTCAGATAAGCGCCTTGCGAAAATCCGGCATAGCCGAAATCTGCCCGATCCAGAATGGTGGTTCCCCGCAAATTTACCGGGCGATCGAACTGCACCTCGCGGAACATCGCCGCCTGTTCAAACACCGCATCCGGGAGAAACAGAGCTTGGCTAAAGCGACTGCGGTTAAACAATACTTCCTGTTTCCAGATGGTTTGGGCAAAGTCGGCATTGCCTAACCACTGGACTCGGGTGAAATTGGCAGGCTGGGTAAAGGTGGCGCGATTAAAGTTGGCGGTTGCCTGAAATTCGCTGCTCTGGAAGGTGACATTGCCCTGAAACTGCACTTGATCAAAGGCGGCGCGATCGAAAAAAATGCTGCTACGGAAGCGAACATCCCGGCTAAAACTGGCTCCGGCAAAACTGGTGGGTCGGCTAAACCGGGTTTGTGACCAGTCTGCCAGTTGCAAAAACTGCGCTCCCTGTGCCTCTAACGGATTCAGGAAAAAGGTATTGCTAAAGTCGGCGACCTGAGTAAACCGGGTACGGGTTAATTTAACGCTGCCGCGAAATACCGTGATTTGCAGGGATGCCGTTTGCATATCTGCCTCCGATCCAGTCGATAGCAACGACTGGGATAGGGCACTGAGACGAGAGAGCCGACGCCGATCGCGCTGAAGTTGGGCTTGCTCGGCAGGGGTGAAGAGGGGCGACAATGCCTGCCCAAACAGGGGCATCCGTAATCCCAGTTGGCTGATTTGAAAATCCCCTTGAATCACGGCATTACTGAGATCCAGTCCGATCGGAGTCCCAGGTTTCTGGAGTTGAGCCTGTACTAACCGATAAAACTGATCCCGAAAACTGGCATTGTCTGGGCGTAAATCAATCACCAATCGCCGCAAATCGATCATAGGGATGCCATCGCTCTGAATTGGATGGCGTAAGCGTTCCTGCAATAATTCCCCGGTTAACACGAGACGATCGCTCACCGTAGCCGATGGCTGGTCGGCGATCGGCGCTGCCCAAACAGGTTGGGGCATGAGGCGAATTGACAGCAACAGCCCGACGATCGCAACCAGTAGCATTAACCCATGAACGAAGCGGCGATCGAGCATTACGCGTCTGTTAGTAAGACTAATTTACCGATCATGGAGCCAGCTTCCAGCGATCGATGGGCGGCTGCCGCTTCGGCAAGGGGAAATGTGCGGTTAACCTGAATTTTGAGATCCCCTTGATCAATCAAGCGGGCACACTGTTCCAGAATTTTGGCTTGTGCCTGCTGTTCTGCCACCAACCCTTGCCACATGGGGGTCAACATCAATTCCAGGCTGATCCGTTGATTTCGTGTCCGGGCAACTTTCCAACTGGTATCGGCGGCTGGCTCCAGAATGGTGACAATATCGCCGTAAATCTGCACTGCCGGAAACGTTTGCTCGAATAATTTCCCACCGATCGTGTCGAATGCCAGTTCCACACCCTGCCCATCCGTCCATGCCAGGGTTTCTTGAACAAAATCACTTTGTTGGTAAAAAATTACTTTCTCAGCCCCCCACTGCCGGACTAAATCCGCTTTATCAGGGGTACTGACGGTGGTTGCCACTCTAGCCCCCTGGAGCTTTGCCAGTTGGATTGCCACATGCCCGACTCCTCCGGCTCCCGCATGGATCAATACCCGTTGTCCTGCCTGTAACCGTCCCCGATCGTAGAGGGCTTCCCAAGCCGTAATCAGCACCAACGGCGCGGCGGCGGCTTCCGCAAAACTGAGGGACTTTGGCTTAGGGGCAGCAAATCGTTCATCGATCGTTGTCCATTCGGCATAGTTGCCCTGATGTCCCCCCAGTCCACCATTACAGAAGTACACCTCATCCCCAACGCGAAAGCGGGTTACGGCAGATCCAACCGCTTCCACCACTCCCGCTCCATCACAGCCTAAAATGGCGGGCATACGATCGGGGTAAAATGTCCCACGCTGGCGGAGTTTAATGTCGATCGAATTGACACCCGCTGCCTTCAATCGCACGAGTAATTCTGTGTCCTGTTGTAAGGTTGGTGGTGGCACATCCCGCAGTTGCAAAACGTCGGGTGCTCCTGCCTGGGTCATCAACACTGCTTTCATCATTCCACCCTCTATCCGAAGCTAGTTATTCAGAATACTCTGCCTTCAGCTTCTCTCAACTGCTTTATCTTGGATAGAGATAGACAACGGTGAACTCATGGCTGACTGGCAGGACAACGATCGCGCTCAAATCCCCTACCTGGAGCGAGACACCCCCACCCCCCAACCAACCACAACCTCCGCCACCGATCGCCGCCTGACGATCGCAGTGGTTGGCGATGTGCATGATCAATGGGATGCCGATGATGAGCGAGCGTTGCAGCAGTTAGGGGTAGATCTGGTCTTACTGGTCGGCGATTTTGGCAATGAAGCGGTGGATGTGGTGCGATCGATCGCGGGGATGAACCTCCCGAAGGCAGTGATCCTGGGCAATCATGATGCCTGGTATAGTGCCTCGCCCTGGGGGAAGCAACAATGTCCCTACGATCGCCAGAAGGAAGATCGAGTCCAGCAGCAATTGGATCTCCTGGGAAGTGCCCATGTTGGGTATAGCAAATTGGATTTTCCCAAGTTAAATCTTACGGTGGTGGGCGCTCGTCCCTTTAGTTGGGGTGGCTCGGACTGGAAAAATGCTAGTTTTTATCGATCGCGCTATGGCATTAGTGGCTGGAAGGAGTCCACTGCCCAAATTGTCGCCGCTGCCCGATCGGCAACCTGTGAAACCGTGATCTTTTTAGGACATTGTGGCCCCACGGGATTAGGGGATTTACCCGAGTCTCCCTGTGGACGCGATTGGCAACCTTTAGGGGGCGATTATGGTGATCCGGATTTTGAGCAAGCGATCGCCCAGGTTCGGCAAGAAGGCATGTCCATCCCGCTTGTCACCTTCGGGCACATGCACCATCATCTGCGCCACACCAAACAATATCTGCGGACTTCATTCATGGCTGCGGAGGGTACTATCTATCTCAATGCCGCCCGTGTTCCCCGCATTATCCACACAGGTAACCAAACCCTGCGAAATTTCTCCCTGGTGACTTTAGAACGAGGAATAGTGACTCAGGTGAAACTTGTTTGGGTCGATCGGGATGGAATAATTTCTACTGACGAAACTATTTATAAACAGGAACATGCTGTAAAAAATCGATAGAAAAAAACTTTACTTGAGTTTTTAGAAATTAAATAGTGAACCTGATACCAAGAGGGAATACTGATTTAGCTACGTTAATTCAATCAGTCAATCTTACTTAAGGTAATTAGCATGACCTGCGGCATTTATCAGATCACTAATCAAGTCAACGGTAAATTCTATATTGGTCAGTCTCGCAACATTAAGAGAAGATGGAGACAGCATATAGGAGGTCTAGACAAAGAAAATGCTTTACAACGTGGTAGCTATCCCCTTAGAGCAGCATTTAAAAAGTATGGATTGAAGCAGTTTAAATTTGAGATTATTGAAGAGTGTGGTGAAGCAGAACTACTTGAGCGAGAATCTTTTTGGATTGAAACGGTTAAGCCACAATACAATTGCAATCTGTGGACTCCAGGTAAAGGAAAACCGAAAGATAAAACGCATCAATCCTGGATACAGTACCACAAATATAATGAGCTAGGTCATATACCTGGTGAGTTGGAACTTGATAATGGTGAAGGCGACCCTGAGTTGGCGGGTTTATCAACTGGGAAGCGAGCTATTCTAAATGCTAAAGGTGATACTGCTTATTTAATTGTTGGTATTGGCTATAAACCCCAACAATATTATCTCCTATATAGATTTACAGTTGAGGAAATACAGATTAGAGAAGATGCAGTCGATCAAAAAGGCTCAATGTCTTATGATGCATTTGGTAATGGCTGGTTTATCGATCCGCCCCAATTACTTAATTCCCCACAATTCAATGAATTTCAAAAATACTGTGGTAATTTCGCCTTTGGTCTAATGGCGGTTGATAAATCTCCTTATCTCAAAATTTTAGAGGAGTTGTCAGAAAGATATAAAGCAAAAGAAGTTGATTTCTCTAAATATATAGAAGATTTTTATACAAAAGTGTTAGAGACTAATCCAAATGAAGTCTCTTTAGTTGATAAAAGAGGAATAGCTCGTCACTTGGCTATTTCACTTTATCCTGATGAAGCCGCTTTAGTCTTAGCAGGTGGCTACACTAAATTTGTGTTTTTCGGTGTTACAAATGCTGTTGCTAGCTATAGAGGTAGGTTATTGATTCATAGCCTAGATTTCTATGAGAAGTTTACGGATCAAAGGTTTCAAGAAAACTGTCTAAGTATTTTAGAAAAGCTTGGATATAGTCAGGAAACGTTTCCTAGTCACGCAATTCAAGGATGGGTGAATGTTGATAATATTTTTCAATATGACCAGCAAAGCTTTGCTCTAGATCAAGATGCTCACGGACAAGGGGATGATCTAGATTTATGTAGGCAAATGCGTGGATTTTCTAGTGATTGCGAAGTATGGTGTGTTGAGATTAGTCAACCTATAACTCTTGACCAACCAATCCCTTTAAATGAACTAGAAGATGTTCAAGAAGGAGATCCTTGGTTTCCCTGTAAGCATGAACTGAAAGCTTTTAAGCTTGCACTTGAGAATGTTGTGTATGAACAGGAGAGCTAGGTTGTTGACCTAAAACTCTTAGATACCTGTAAAATCAAAAAAGCAATCAAGCCATGATTATGGAATGACTGCTAAAATCAAGCTGCTGGGAAAGTTAGCTATCCCAAGTGCTGAATAGCCTGGAGAGGTGGCAGAGTGGTCGAATGCACTCGACTTGAAATCGAGCAGGTGATGAGCCTCGCGGGTTCGAATCCCGCCCTCTCCGTTGAAAGTTCTAATTGATTACCCTTGTTGGGTTGCCCGCAGCATGTGATAGGTCACAAGCAGTTGCGTGATTGCCAGTGGGTAGCTCTGGATTGATTCGCCCGTCGTGCCCACCACCTGACCTAGTTCTGGGTTCACCTCACGATCGCAGACCGTCCGTAAATTGGGCATCTCATTACACATGAAATGCTCTAGTTCCATCACCTGTCCCTCGGTCGCGTGTCCATCCACCTCCAACACATCCACCGGCTTACCCATATCGCGATCCAACCCTAACCGAATGGCGGCTTTAGAGTAGGTGGTGGTATCACAACTCACTACCTGAGTCAGATCAGGATGGGGAATATTCGGACGCAGGACTAAGCGCACATTCAAATAGCCTTGATTAGCAGCAGCAGCATCCGGTGGGTAAAACGTCACAACAATATCTGCCCATTGCCGTTGGGGTCGAATAAATTGGTCGGAGTCTGGTTCCCGCTTCTCCAGTTCTGCCAACACTTGGGCTTCCGTATAGCCGCGTTTCTGGGTATCGCGCTTGACCTTCCACTGGGCACGTAATTCTTCGGGGGGAGCCAGATAAACTTTGACATCGTAACAATCCCTTGCCCCGCGAGTGGAATAGCCCAGGAGTCCCTCTACAATCACAAAGCGACTGGGTTTAATATACTCTGGAGCTTCAAATGTGCCAGAGTTGTGGCTATAAATCGGCTTCAGAATTGGTTGTCCGGTGCGTAACAGCGACAAATGCTGCTGCATGATGTCCAGATGGTTACAGTCGGGATGGAGCGCTGTAATGCCCAGTTCTGCCCGTTGTTTGCGATCGTAGCGGTGATAATCATCCGTACAGATGATCGTGACATTCTCTCGTCCTAACACTTGAGCAATCCCTTTGGTAAGGGTGGTTTTCCCCGCCGCACTGTCGCCAACAATACCAAGAATAATCGGGCGATGGGTCATGATTCCTCCGGACTTCTAAAAGTCATTGCAGCAAAGCGCACTAAATTGGATTATTTTATGAAGGAATAGGAAGGGAAGCAATCTGGCTGAAGAATCACCTCTTCGGATTAGATTCCATATTTTTGGGCAGACTGAGTCAATGGATGGTATTAGGGGGGATACCTTACCCGATTACTATTCCGCAAGAGTTCTTTTATTATCGGTAATGCTGGACACTGGCTAGCCCTGATTCCGCTAGAGTTACGGTGTGCCCATTTCCGGTCTTTTTATCCATCACTGATAGCACGTTCCTTCCTACCCTATGAAGCTATTCGTTTTTCATACCCCTGAACTTACCCCTACCGAAGCAGCACCCGACTGCGCGATCGCAGTGGATGTATTACGGGCTACCAGCACAATGGTGACTGCTTTAGCGGCAGGTGCCGAAGCGGTTCAGGTATTTAGCGACCTGGATGAATTGATCCAGGTGAGTCAGAACTGGGTACCCGAAAAACGCATTCGGGCAGGTGAACGAGGCGGCTCTAAAGTTGCCGGATTTGACTTTGGTAATTCCCCCTTAGATTGCACTCCAGACCGGGTTCAAGACTGTCGCCTGTTTATCAGCACTACTAACGGTACGCGTGCCCTCCAACGAGTCCAAGCGGCTCCTACGGTGCTAGCGGCTGCCCTAATTAACCGCCAAGCGATCGTGCAATACCTGATCGAACACCAGCCAGAAACCGTGTGGATCGTTGGCTCTGGTTGGGAAGGCAGTTTTTCCCTCGAAGATACTGTCTGTGCCGGGGCGATCGCCGATCTGCTGCTAACTGAACTGGGCTACTCACTAGATCAACTGGCGGGAAATGATGAGGTTGTTGGGGCAGTCAGCTTATTCCAGCAATGGCGCGATCGACTGTTGGATCTGCTGCAACTGGCAACCCACGGTCAACGGCTCCTGCGATTGAATTGCCACGAAGACCTGAAATATTGCTCCCAGACTGATATTCTCAACGTCGTCCCGATTCAACGGGAGCCAGGAGTTTTAGTCAGTAACAAGTTGCTCGTAGGAGTGCATTAGCGGCGATCGCTACTTAAAGTCATTTCCAGAAGAATTTATCCCCACGGATTGTAGGGGTTTGGCATTCGGTCAATCGTCTTTCCAATTGGTTAGAGAGGATCTGCCGAATGCTAAACCCTTACAGGGGTAATCTGTTTCTCAAACATCTCCTAAGCCATGAGAAAGGGGCGATCGCGCGATCGCCCCTAGAATTTATCGAGAATTGATTAAATCGTTGTTCCTAGTAGGTTTCAACGTGCCAACGACCGGCTTTCTTCATTTGGCGTTGGTAGTCTTTCCATTCGATGCCATGCTTGCTGGCTTCTCCACCTAACGCCGCATCAATGCCATCTTCCATGCCCTTCAAACCGCAGATGTAGGTATGGGTTCCGGCATATTGCATTCGGCTCCATAACTCCTCGGCATGTTCAGCCACCCGATGCTGGATGTACATTCTGCCGCCTTCTGGATTCTTTTGCTCCCGGCTAATGGCGTAGGTGATCCGGAAGTGGTCAGGATATTTCTGTTGCAGTTCTTCTAATTCTGCTTTGTAAAGAATGTTGGCAGAGGTGGTAATCCCAAAGATCAACCAGGCAAAGCCTTTGAATTGGTAGTCGGGGTTGGCTTGCCGTTCGGCATCCTTAAACATCCGCCACAGGAAGGCGCGGAAGGGAGCAATCCCGGTGCCCGTTGCCATCATAATCACGGTAGCTTCTGGATCGCTGGGCAACAGCATTTCCTTCCCGGTCGGTCCCGTGATCTTGACTTCATCACCGGGCTTCAGGTTGCAGATGTGGGTCGAGCAAACCCCGTACACGGTTTCGCCGGTTTCAGGATGCTTGTACTCTAACTGGCGCACACAGAGGGACACCGTTTTGTCGTTCATGTCATCGCCGTGGCGGGTGGAGGCGATCGAGTACAACCGCAGCTTTTCGGGCTTGCCGTTCTTGTCCACACCGGGAGGAATGATGCCGATACTTTGACCTTCTAAGTACCGCAGGTCACTGCCAGACAGGTCAAATTTGACATGCTGACACATGCCAATGCCGCCTTCGCCAATCAACGACTCGTTGGAAATACACCGCCCAATAAATGGATTGTTCGGACGATAGATATTCACGGGAATATCGAGCTCAGCTTTAGCTTGAGTCATGGGTTTACTCTCTTGTGCTTGCTGTGTACCCTTGCTCTGATTAGTGTCAGGGGTAGCTGAGCTCCGTGTCTGTTCTAGGGGAACGTTTCCATCGATCGGTTGAATGCTGACAATTTTGCCGCCCATGCGGGTGATCTGCTGCATCACCTCATTCATCCGGCTGTAGGGCACATTAATAAATGTGCTGCCACTCTGGCGAATGGCATAGCCTTGTTGATCGGTGTCGCCACTTTGACGCAGACCTACCACTTCATAACGAAAAACACGGTTTCCAGATCCGGTATTGGCAGCACTGCCTGCTGCACTTAAGTTGTACATGTTGCCTACTGTCTCCGAAGTTAACCTAACTTAACATCATGCGGTAATGTGACCATTTTGCCCAGTCCATCCCTCTCTATAGAGTAGGGACTGAAGCAACCACAATCACGCTGATGCCCTGGGTTCATTGACCCACAACCACATCCGATCGCTGGCATCAACCTTGAATTTTGCTTGGATAGGACAATTTCGCCATGCTGCAACCGATCGCACGACCGTCCGGTGTCATAACTTGCCCTAATATCCTTATAGACCAGAAGGGAACCAAAACATTGATAGGATAGTACGACTAAGTGAATTTCTTTATCTTTAAAGTCCCCATTGCCTTTAGCATAGGTACTAAAGTCGGATCTGCTAATTCACCTTCCGCCTTGTAGGAACACTCCCGTTTTTGGTAAGATCGAGCCCAAACGGTAGTATTAAATACCTACCAGGTAGAATTTGGGTCTGTCTCGGTGGGTAGCGGGTTTACTGTAACCATCGATTAAGGCTAAATTCTTGGAATGTGCTGCGTGAACGCCTGAAGTAACAGCAACCTTTGAGGTGACTACAGGGCGATCGCGTCTAGAGCCGACAAAGGATTCCAACGGATCGCAAATTTGCAGACTTAACACTTAGCTAAGTAGATAACCCTTTCGATAAGAGGAAACCTATGACCAGTAAGCCAGACCGTGTGGTTCTGATTGGCGTTGCCGGTGACTCCGGGTGTGGCAAGTCCACCTTTTTACGTCGAATTACGGATTTGTTCGGGGAAGACTTCGTCACCGTAATTTGCCTGGACGATTACCACAGTCTGGATCGGGTACAACGCAAAGAAACCGGCATTACAGCGCTTGACCCCAGAGCCAATAACTTTGACCTGATGTATGAGCAAATTAAAGCTCTGAAAGAAGGCAACTCCATTCAAAAGCCGATCTACAACCACGAGACTGGAAAAATTGACCCCCCTGAGTTGATTGAGCCGAATCATATCGTGGTGATTGAAGGGCTTCACCCCCTGTACGACGAGCGGGTACGAGGGCTGCTTGATTTCAGCGTTTACCTCGATATCAGCGATGATGTCAAGATTGCCTGGAAGATTCAACGGGATATGTCCGAGCGGGGACACACCTATGAAGATGTATTAGCGGCAATCAACGCCCGTCGTCCTGACTTCCAAGCCTACATCGATCCTCAAAAAGGCTTTGCGGATGTGGTGATCCAGGTACTGCCGACTCAATTGATTCCTGGGGACACCGAGCGGAAAGTGCTGCGGGTACAGATGATTCAACGGGATGAGGTCGAAGGATTCGAGCCTGCCTACCTGTTTGATGAAGGTTCCACGATCGACTGGATTCCCTGCGGTCGTAAGCTAACCTGCTCCTACCCCGGCATCAGAATGCACTACGGCCCTGATACTTACTACGGGCATAGCGTCTCCGTTCTGGAAGTGGATGGTCAGTTTGACAAGCTGGAAGAAGTAATCTACATCGAACAGCACCTCAGTAAGACCTCGACCAAGTACAGTGGTGAACTGACGGAACTATTGTTGCAACACCGGGATTACCCCGGATCTAACAATGGTACTGGCTTGTTCCAGGTATTGACGGGTCTGAAAATGCGGGCAACCTATGAGCGCTTAACCGCTAAGAAAGCTGAATTAGCAGCGAAAGCGTAATGGGATGACTGGGGCAGAGAGGGGAAATTGCGATTTCTCTGCCCCGCCAAATGGCAAGTCAGCCTTGGTCTGTGGTGGTTTGATTAAGGATTCAAATCAGTCCTACAAGATCTCCTGTAGCCCGATCAGGCAGGAGTCACCTGATTTTCGCCTATAATATTTTCTTAAGGTTTGGGATGGGATGGTAAAGCAGAACTAAATGATGCTTGCAGTCCCATAGATGTCGAGAGCTTAGTGAAGCGCTGTTTAGGAGCAATCCGTCATGACTGTGAACAATACTGCCGATGCTAGCGAACGCGGAGGTAAAAGCCAAAAATCACGTTCTTCCCGGACGGCGAAGGCTGATGCAACAGACGCTCAAGCACCGACTATTGAACCCACAGTAACGGAAAATAGCTCTAAAACAACTGATGGAGAAGCTATGAGCAACGATAACATAGTCAAGATTACCGCTCGTCCCATCTCTGAGGGTGAAACGCCGGAGGAAACGTCTATTCGGCTGCATCAGCCCACTTCAATGGTTTGGAATCGCCCTGTAATGCCGAGTGAGGTAGAAGTGGTGGAAACAATGACAGTAGCCGGTGTGCGCCCGATCGCGGCTAGCCATCTGGAGTTATTTGGTTCGTTCTTAAATGGTCGTCCAATTGAAGCTAGCCATCTCACAGTGAGAGGCACTTTGCCTGGTGATCGTCCCATCTTCAACAGTCCAGTTCACCTGGTTGAAGGTCTGATGCTCCCTGGCGATCGTCCGATTATGGTCAGTGATCCTCAGTTGATGCAAGGTTCGATGCTGCCCGGCAATCGTCCGATTGCCTCCAATGACATCGACGATCCAGCCAGCCTGATGGGTTACATTGACTAACTTGATGGCATCCAGTGGTTTAGTATCGGAAATTTAATTAAATACACGTTATGTTGTAGCCGCTAGATTCTATGGGATTTTCGCGGCTACATTCCTGGTGATTATTTGAGATCGAGAAGTCCAGTTTCTTTCAGCTTGGGATTAAACCGAATGTCGGTTTTGACTCCTCGTGCCTGTAATTCCTCTAACAGCCCCGCCTCTACTCGCCGGGCAGCTTGCTTGAGCACCTTAATTTGTGCCATTTCATCGATCGAGGCCTGATAGCTGGCTTGTTCATCCGGGTTCATCAACCCTTTCACGGCGATCGGCTGGCTCCAGGCAGCTTCCTCGGCGGCATTCCCGTGAGGAACACCACCATTCTCAGTGATCCAGGCTTGTCGAATATCTTCTAATAGGGTGCGACTGGGGCGATCGATCGTTTGTACCTTCAGCCAATAGCAATATTGGGGGCGACGTACCAGATGCTGTTTCAGGCTGAGGTAGACATCACGGGAATAGCCAATATATTGCAAGCCCTTGCCTTGATCAAAAATGGCATAGACCCCGACCTTGCCTTGAAATTGTTCTGGCAACTGCCCATGCACATCAATGTAGGGGAGAAAGTCCAGGCTAGCGAGAGTAGGGAGCTCAGTGTCAGAAGTCATCTAGTTTACTCGGCGGTACACGGCACAAAGACGATTGGGCTGGAAAATTTTTGCCTGGAACATGAAGTTTGGCGGCACATTAATGATGATGTGATCTGCCGACGCATGGTACGCCTCAAATTCCGGTGGCATCCCTTTGGGTGTCGCTGTACTGTAGGGAACGGGCTGAAATAATAGCTCCGTAAATTCGATCTGCGACCAGTTTACCTGCTGCGCTACCTGCTGAAGAAACGCTTCTCCAGTTAATAACGCAAATAAAGCGGCTTTCGCCTCTGGCTGAAGGGTAAAGCTGCCGTCAAAATGCTCGATAATTTTCAGTCCCATGAGATCCAGTAGGGGGAAAGGGTAGTGCTGTCGCGGCGATCGTCTCCAGTCCAGTGACTTATGACTGCGAGGGTGGGCTGGCTTCTGGTACGGCTTGTCCAATCCGGGGTTCCGTACCGGCCAGCAGTCGTTGAATATTCGATCGATGGCGCAGAATCACATACACCCCCCCTGCCAGTCCAAACAGCAGATAGGGTAGGGGTTGATTCATGGCAACCATGAGACCCGACACCGCGATCGCACCCACCATTGAACTGAGCGACACAATTCGGGTGACAGCCAGTACCAGCAAAAAAACGCCGAAGGTGCCCAGCCCAACCATCCAGTTTAAAGTCAGCAGCACTCCCAAACTGGTTGCCACCGACTTGCCGCCCGTGAAGTTGAGGAAGATGGATTTGCTATGTCCCAGTACCACCCACAGACCAGCGAGGGTCGCCATCCAGGGTAGCCATGTCGCGAAATCAGTATCACTGGGAGCTAGCGATCGTACACTTTCCAGGGTATACAGCCATTTCACCAGAGCGATCGCCGCGACTCCTTTTAAGATATCAGTCAATAGCACTATGAAGGCGGGGACTTTTCCCAATGTCCGCAAGACATTGGTGGCTCCCGTCGAACCAGAGCCATGCTCTCGGATATCAATGCCCTTCAGTAACCGTCCTGCCCAGTAGCCCGGTGGAATTGAGCCGAGCAGATAGGCAACGAGTAACAGAAACCCATTCAGGGTAAGCCAGAGAGCCATAGATCCCGCCAGTTAGAGTGAAGAACGAACCACCTGGAAAGTATGATCTCGCGATCGTCCTGCGATCGCAAATCAGCGACAGGCTACTAGCATTATCCCGGTTTTCGCTACCCACTCCAATCACTCTCACTGGCTAATTAATAGCTATAGGAGGAATAACTTGGGGTTTGCGGGTTGGGGGCAAATGCCAACCAGAGGGGGAATTGCAGCATTGAGAGACTAATTTGATCCTCGGTTTCATCGACCAGGATCAGGGGCATAAAGCCATCTTTCACCAGACGATCGGCTTTCTGAGCTAATACCTCAGGATCTTCAAATAATGCCACCCCTCGATCAGGTCCAAAGTCGCTGCGGGTAACGCCCAGACAATCCTGTAGTCCACGCCGCCACTCCCCTAACCGTTCGGGAGACTGTGCCAACACCAGCACTCGGAGCCGATCTTCGTAGAGTGACCACAGGACAGAGACGATCGCCGAAGCAATCAAAATATTCTGGAGCCGACTACCCATTGTCCGAATCGCACCCCGTCCGCCCTGAGTAAAAAACCAATTCGACACGCGTTCGGCATGAACCGGTTCAAAGGTGCGGCGTAACTGCCAAGCGGGGCCGTAGTAATCGGGGCGATTACGGTATTGATCCAATAAGCTGCGAATGAGTTTGGTTTGATCCTGAAAACTTTGCTCAGCAAACTTAGGACTGCCGGATTTAGAGGATGCTACTTCCGTCACAATAGTGGGTGGCTCAACGACTTTACCGGGTTTTGGCAAATCGAGTTGTTCTGCGGTCAGCGCCAGATCCTGAAGACTGCCGACCAGGTAATCTTTGAAACTTTGCACCCGAATGGCTAGATCTTGCGAGACTCCGGCAAAGGTGGTACGCATTTCGGTGCGAATTCGTTCTTGCCGCCGTTCCAATTGTTCCACGCTGATCTGGAGTTCTTGCTTGCGTTTCTCCAACTCACGTAACCCGGATTGCACCATATTGCCGATCGTCATCTGAGTGGCAGTCATTTGCTCGCGCATCTGTGCCAGATCTGTCTGCGATCGGGCAATTTCCTGTTTCAAGGCCTGTTCCTGTTGCTGTAACTCAGCCACTCGTTGTTCCAAAACTGGAATTAAGGTGAGATGACCCAGTTGGGCATTTGGCTGAGGCTCACCAGACTGTTCGATCGCAGCGGTACAGTCTTCTTCACGCAATACCTCTGCCGAAGCGGCTTGAATTCCCAACGGAGTTTCAGCCTCCGATCGTTCTGTTTCTGTTGTCATGATGTCTACCCCTGATAGCTCCGCCGGAGCGGGTTCTGCCAGCATCGCTTCCGCTGGACTGGACTGTTCCCGCAAATGGTCTGCCACTGAAGCGTCGGCAACGGGTGACAGCGCAGAGTTGTCAGTCGGCAGGTCAGCAAAAGTGGCGGCTGAATTATCCATTGGGTCTTCGGTAGGGAATGCGGCTGAAGTCATAACCAGGTGATTCGTGATTAGTAAGCAATCTCAATTAGAACGTGCAGCATCCACTATGCTGCCCACCGTTAAGCGGAGGGTCGGCTGGTGGGACACCGGGCTTCTAAGCAACGGCGTAGCATGGTTGGATCAAACAAAATTGGCACAAAGTGAATACTTTTGATCTCTTTGAAATAAAACAGGATTGGGATAGGCGACCAAAAAATTTCCCAGTTTTGCCAATCCTGGTAGGGGAAGCGGCGGATTAAGGTGTCGCCTCGGTAAACATCCAGATCGGTTGGAGTAAAGCGTAACCGCAGGGTGACCGTTTGCAGTAGGAGAAACGCACCAAACAGCCCGATCGCGCCACTGAGCCAAACCTGGACGAATAACAACGGAATTGCCAAGCCAATCAGCGCGATCGCTAAGGTATAGCTGGGAGCTAGTTCGATCGTATCGGTGGTAGATGGAGAGGACGCAGAAGCTGTCATGGCGGGGGCAAGGGTTCACATTTGTTTACCACTCTATTCTATCGGCTTGGGTCTATTGCAGTAATTTGTTGCAGTGGAACGAAACCGTGAGTTGGTTTAGAGTGACGACGTGACCGTTGGTTACTGTTCGGTGAGGCGATTGAGGTAGGTAATTTGGCGATCGCTGTGGGTTTGGTGATCGACATGCTCTAAGGCTAGGGCACAGAGATCAAAAGAGCCGTATAGGTCATGCATGATCAGAGCAATCTTTAACAATTGTGCTGGGGTACGATCGGCGAATGCAGTGAATTTTTTCACGTAGACCGCGTCACCCCACAGGAGTTGATTTAAGCCGGTAAAGATGTCGTTGTTGACGATTAAGGGTTTAAAGGTGCGGTGAATTAATGGCTTTAATGAATGAAGGTAAAACCCATGTGCTCGTAAGGTTTGATCTAATTCGGCAAACAGCGGCTGATCCTGATAAAACGGTACAAATTGCACTTCCGTGTGGATCACTAAAATGGTTTGTAACCGCCGTGTCGCATGATTCAGGATTGCCAGTTCCCCACCTTGCACATCTAATTTGAGATAGTCGATCGCCGTAATTTCGCGAACATCATCCAACCGATAGGTAGATACAGGTTCCTGGCGGATGATTTGACTCCACTGATCAAACCCATAAAAATGCTCCAGGATTTCGTGATCGGGAGTCAATAGAGAAGTCATGCCGGGAGCCTGACAAATATTTAAGATACCGTCCTGCCCGTCCCCGATCGCGTAGGGTAGCACCGTGACCCCTGGGGCAGGATGCGTCAGTAATTTTTGATATTCCTCAGGATTCGGTTCAAAGCTGACCACGCGGGCTTTGCCGATAGAGAGCAAGGCTTGGTAAGGTGGCTCGCCATCGATCGGGCTGGCTCCGACATCAACCACATCAATGGGGGGAATGTCGGTGAATAGCTGACTCAGCGAAAAACCCATAAATTGCTTACTTTTCGGTCAGAGCCCAAGAACCATCCCAATCATCAGTAGGGGGATTTTGGAGCCAATATTGGCAGCGATCCATGTGCAGGAGCGCCGCTTTATCTTGACTGTCAATATCTTCTAGGATAGCTGCAAACTCGTTAAGGGCTTTACGGAACTTGCGATCGCGGTAATAGTGCAAGCCTGCGTGATAAAGCTGAATTTTTTGTTTGAGTTCAGACCCAATATCCACTGATTTCAATTCCACTAGTTCATAAATCGCGACAGGCTTGGTTTTGCCTTTGACCTTAATGTAATCGAGTTCTCGTACCCACACGCGATCGGCACAGGGTTTGTAGGTGTTCTCGCTAATCACGATGTCGGTGCCGTACTGTTTGCTGGCACTTTCCAGGCGGGAACCCAGGTTAACTCCATCTCCGATCGCCGTGAACTCCATGCGTTTACTAGAGCCAATATTGCCACTAATCACTTCATCGGAGTTAATGCCAATCCCGATCCGGATCGGAGCATAATTTTGACGGATACGCTCCTCATTAAACGCGGCTAACCGATGCCGCATTGCGATCGCGGTCTGAACAGCTTTCCATTCGTGATCCTCTAACGGCAGGGGCGAACCAAACACCGCCATAATGGCATCGCCAATATATTTATCCAGGGTGCCTTCGTAGGTAAAGACCGCATCCACCATCGATTCAAAATACTTGTTCAGCATTTCGACGACTTCTTCCGCCGTCAGGCTTTCGGTAATCGTGGTGTAGCTGCGGATATCCGAGAACAGTACCGAAACCTTCTTGCGATCGCCCCCCATCTTGGCCGCATCAGGGTTTTCAAACAACTGTTTAGCAACGGCCTCACTCATATAGCGGGACATGGTATTTTTTAGCCGTTTCTCAGCGCTGACATCTTCCATCACCACCAGCGCTCCGGAGACTTTCGTCATATCATTGGCATCACTGATGGTGTTAATCGAGAGATTGATGCTGTGTTGCTCGATCCCTTTGACGGACTGAAGGGTTTGATCTGGGTAGTATTGGTGGCGGCTCTTATCATCCCTTGCCTCCAGCGCCATATTAAACCAGCGACTAAAATCACTTTTCTCGAGCTGAATTAACTCCCGCACCGGTTGGGTTTCCAGCGGATCAGTCTCCTCCAGCCCAAGCAATTTTTTGGCACTTTCATTCGCCGCAATAATGTTGCCGTTTTGATCGGTAGAGATGACCCCATTGGAGAGCGATCGCAGAATATCGCGTTGCATCTGCTCCTGCTGCTTCACGGTTTGGAACAATTTGGCATTCTTCAGTGCTACCCCCGCCTGAATATTAAATGCCTCCATAAATTCCTGGTCACTGCGGTTGAAACTGGCTTTCCAACATTCGGGAGCGTGGGGCCAATTTGCGGGATCGTAGGGAGGATACTCACCCTGTTTCTTTTTATTGACTAATTGGGTGACACCAATCAGTTCCCCATCCGCCAGAACCGGCATACATAACAAGCTACAGGTGCGATAGCCACTACTTTGATCGGTTTTTTTGGCCGTCTCGGCTCCCTCCAGTTCATACAGGTCAAACGGGATATTGAGAACTTCTCCAGAGGCGGCAGCTTGTCCGGCGAATCCCACTCCAATCGGAATCCGTAATTCCTTCAAGGAACCATCGGCAATCACAATCTTTGTCCAAATTTCATTGCGATCGCGATCAATCAGCCAGAGGGTACTGCGATCGGCGTTCATTAGTTGTTTCGCCTCTTCCATCACCCGTTTCAGAGTTTCATCCAGGTCGAGGCTACTCTTACTGAGGGATTCGGTGGCTTTAATCAGAGCATTAGCCGCCCGTTGCTTTTGCGTCGCAACATAGAAGGATTTGGAAGATTCCAGAATCAGCCGAATTGAGGGAGCAAATTCTCGGAAAACATCCTCATCATCACTGGTAAAGCCTGCCAGATCAATCTTTTCATCCAGGGGAGCAGTCGGGTCGGACTTGGGTTTTAGCTTATTAATCAGTTGCACAACTGCTACCAGGGCACCCTCTTCATTCAGCAGGGGCATCGCCAGCATGGTGTAGGTGCGATAGTTATTCTTTTTATCTAACTCTTTAGCAGCGCCCGATCGCGGGTCATCATAGAAATCATAGGCAATATTGACTACGCGCTTCCAGGTTGCGACTTCACCAGCAATTCCCTTATCTGCCGGAATCCGAATTTCAACGGTACCGCCCCCTTTACCTTGAGCAATGGTCGTATATAGTTCGTTCTTTTCTTCGTCAATCAAGAAAATGGTGGCGCGATCGGCATTCAGCAGTTCACCCGTTTTAAAGGTGATTGAACTTAACATTTCTTCTAACACCGCATCAAACCCCTGCATATCCAGCATGGATAGGGTTTGATTCACCACCTTTAACTTATCTTCGACATCACTGACGACTTCCTTGAAGGTATCTTTCTTCAACGGTGCCAGGAAGGAAGAGAAACTGCCCTTTTCCCCAGTAGAGTTAACCAGCGCGCCGCCCCGCCCAGAATCATGACGGCGGGTAGGTTCAGGGCTAGATGAACGCTCTGGCTGCGTATCAATTACCACATCCACGTCAACCGTCTGGATACTTGACACCGATTGCCCACCGGTCATCTTAACGGTCTTGTGAGACACCTCGGTGACAGAATCTCGCTGATTTTGCTCAGGCAGATGCGACGATGGGGCTGTCATAAGTAGTTACAGGGGATAAAAGTTAAGCAGTACAGGAAAAGGGGAATCCAGGCAAGACCTATTGAGCAGGAATCGCAACTAGGGAAGATGACAACTTAAACCATAGATCCAAGGTTGGAGAGTTGTAGGGTCTGCCTAAGAGCCTAGCTGAAAACTTATCAAACTGAATCCGTCATTCACGATCATTCTGTCGCCGAAAACCATCCACTCTAGGATGATTTTGGCATTATGACCTGAAAGATATGTACCTTTTTCTACCATTATTTGCCGGAAATGAGGGTATCGTCTCCTACGTCAGAGTTCCCACCCCCCAAAAAAATCTGTTGCTGCCCCAAAAAATTTCACAATTTTCCAAGTTGCACCTGAAGGAACGATCGCAGACTATCTGGTTTTACAACAACTTCAGGCTTTTTTCGAGGACTTTGGCGATCGTCGCCCTTTTGCTTTGGTCGAGCCGTCTTTTGGGGTTGATTTGCCATTGGGAGTTTCAGTCTGTCCTTGGCGTAGCACGGCTGCCTGAGTGAGCAGCGATTCAGCAAACGCATAGGCGGCTGCATCCGTGGTATGCGCGACGGTATCGGACTGACCGCCAGCCAATTGTGCCAGTTCTTCCCGGCGTTGTTCCGGATCGAGGGGGGTGATCCGCACGACAGTTCGGACTTCGGCGGCAGGCGGATCCGTGGGGGTATGCCCATTGGCATCGGGATTCCCTGCCTTAGATTTGGCGCGTTTGGTCATTGAGGTTACTTTCGGGTGAGGCTCCGTCCCAATTACTTGCTTGCTCACCCGGAAATGCTGGTCTGCCATCGCTGCCACGATCGGCTGGTGGGTCACACATAAAACCTGGTGATGCTGGCTGAGTTGATAGAGTTTTTCTGCGATCGCCTGACTCACCCGACCAGAAACCCCGACATCAATTTCGTCAAATACCAAAGTACCGACGGGATCGACTTGAGAAAAGCTGGCTTGCAACGCTAACAGGAAACGGCTCATTTCCCCGCCAGAGGCAATCTCGGTCAGGGGTTGCAACGGTTCACCGGGATTGGGGCTAAACAGAAATGTCACTTGATCCGCGCCATACGCCGACGGTGGGCAAGCACTCAAGTGTGCCTGGAATTGCACCTTATCCATCGCTAACGGTTTGAGTTCTGCCACTAACCGATTTTCTAAGGCTTGGGCAGCTACCTGGCGCAGATGCGTGAGTTCAGTACATACCTGGATCAGGGTCTTATGGCACTGCTGCATCGTGAGTTCCAGTTCTTCCAGGGATTGTCCGCCACCCGTTAAAGCATGAAGTTCGTCTTGCAGCCGATCGCGCAGGTTGATCGCGTCTGCCAGGGTGGGGCCATATTTGCGGCAGACTTGCTTTAGCTCTGCCATCCGACTTTGAACTTCCTGTAACCGTTGGGGATCGGCTTCAATGCTGTCGCCATAGGTATTAATTTCTCGTCCCGCTTCATAGACCTGGGCGAGGGCGGCACTGACTAAATCCAAAATTGGTTGGAGTTGGGGATCATACTCCACCATGTCTTGCAGGGTATTTTCCGCTTCTCCCAGCAAATCGGCACAGGCAGGCGCGCCACTATCGTTTTGATAGAGTGCCTGGTAAACCTGATAGCTTTGTTGTTGCAAATCAACACTATGATTCAGGCGTTTCGCCTCTTGTTCCAGTTGATCTAACTCATCAGCTTCGGTCAGGTGGGCGGCGTTGAGCTCCCGCAATTGGTACTCGAATAGATCCAGTTGCTGTAACCGCTCTTGTTCCGCCCGTCGCCGTTTGTCTAATGCCTGGGTTGCCTGTTGGTAGGTCTGAAACGCGATCGCTACCTGTTGGCGGTGATGAATGACTTGATCGCCGCCGTAGCTATCCAGCCATTCCCGTTGTAAAGCGGGTTGCCCAATTTGAACGGTTTGTCCCTGAGCGGTGATCTCTACCAGCCGATCGCGGACATGCTCCATTTGCTGTTTGTTGACCAGCACCCCATTAATCCGGGAGCGATTGCGCTGACTGGTGCCACTGGGGATAATTTCGCGGCTACAGACGATCGTGCCATCGGCTTCAATCTGCTGCTGCTGTAACCATTGCGTTAATTCGGGGTCAATCCGAAAGGTGGCTTCCACCAGTGCCCGATCGGCTCCCGTCCGAATTACTCGGCTGGTGACTTTGCCGCCCAACGCTGCATCGATCGCATCCAGCACGATCGATTTTCCGGCACCCGTTTCGCCAGTCAGTACCGTTAATCCTTTGCCTAACTCCAGATCCAGGTGGTCAACCAAAGCAAAATTTTCAATGCGGAGCGCAAGCAACATGGGGCTAATGGAGTAGGGTAGGGTGTAGAGATGCTCCAGTTCCGATCGGGGGGCATCTGTACGCGCGGGCAGGCAGTTAGTTGCTAACACTTTTAAACTACTATCCCAACGAGAAGTTGACCTACCCAATAGTACCTCTGTTTCATTGCTGCCGACACTACCCGAGTAATTCTGTTACCAATCAATCGGGCTAATTTGAAGATAGTTTGCGACAGTGGCAGGGTTCAAACGCCTTGCGGTAGAGTTCGGCTTCATTTCTTGTATGAATAACGTTTCCCAAGCGATACAGGCAGCCTTTCAAGCCTATCAGTCCAGCAAGTTGGTAGAGGCAGAATGGTTGTGTCAGACGGTGCTTCAGCAGCAACCGAACCATATCTCTGCCCTGTTTTTGTCGGGGGCGATCGCTCAACAAACGGGACGGTTAGACACCGCGATCGTCCATTACCAAACCGTCATCACTCTAGATCCCAGCCATTTTGAAGCTCACAACAATCTGGCGATCGCCTTACAAGATCGGGGAGACTGGGATGCTGCTGCAATTCATTTTCGGCATTCAGTGGAATTAAATCCGCACCATGCCCCGACACACTTTAACTGGGGCAATTTACTCTTAAAACAACAGGATTACTACGGCGCGATCGCCCATTACCAACAGGCAATCCAGTTAAAACCAAACTATGCCAGAGCCTATAACAATCTCGGCAATGCGTTAAAACAGTTAGGACAATGGGATGCCGCCCAGACTGAATTTCAGCAGGCGATCGCCCTTGATCCGAACTATGCCGAACCGTATAACAATTTAGGCAGTTTGCTCCAAGAACAAGGTCAGCTAGAAGCGGCGATGCTATGGTATGAACGCTTTATTGACCTGCAACCGCAAAATGCTAGTGGCTACTATAACCTAGCCAGTCTTTGGGAAGCATTGGAACGACCGGAAGCCGCGATCGCCACGTATGAGCAAGCGTTAGCGCTCCATCCCGACCAACCGGAAGCCCATAATAACCTGGGAATTCTGCTTCAGAATCAGGCGCACACTGAAACGGCGATCGCGCATTTTCACCAGGCGATCGCGCTTAAACCCGAGTTTGCCGATGCCTATAACAATTTAGGTATTGCTTTTCAGCAACAAAACCAACTTGATCAGGCAATCTCCCAGTACCAACAGGCGATTCATCTAAATGCGAATTTTGCTGAAGCCCATCTCAACCTGGGTATGGCGTTCTTAGCCGCAGGAGATTGGCAATCCGGTTGGGCAGAATATGAGTGGCGCTGGTACTGTAACGGTGGTCAACCCCGATCGCTGCCAAAACCTCAATGGCAAGGCTCCGATCTGCAAGGCAAAACGATTTTGATCCATACAGAACAAGGATTAGGGGATTCGATCCAATTCCTCCGGTTTGTGCCGCTGTTAGCCGAACGGGGGGCTAAGGTGATCGTCGAATGTCAACCCGAACTCGATCGCTTATTTCAAACGGTGGCTGGAGTGACCCAGGTGATTCCGGCGGGAGATCCTTTGCCAGAGTACGATCTGCACTGTCCGTTACTCAGCCTGCCGTACCAACTCGGTATCACCTTAGCGAACCTGCCAACGGATATTCCCTATCTGGCTGGGGCTGAATTGCCACCGACCCAACTACCCGACACTCACTTCAACGTGGGCATTGTGTGGGCTGGTAGCCATCGCAAACCCCACCGGGCTTTATGGACCTATCGGATGAAATCCTGTTCCTTATCTACCATGATGCCGTTGGCAGCAGTGGAGCAGGTGCAACTCTATAGTCTGCAAGTTGGATTTCACGCCACAGATATAACTGAAGGCGGATTAATTCAGCCGATTACCGACTTAAGCTCCCTATTAACGGACTTTGCTGCCACCGCCGCGATCGTCGCCCAACTCGATTTAGTCATTAGTGTTGATACGGCTGTTGCTCATTTAGCGGGTGCATTAGGGAAACCCGTCTGGGTGCTGTTACCCTATGCCGCCGATTGGCGCTGGCTGCTCGATCGCGAGGATAGTCCCTGGTATCCCACCATGCGCTTATTCCGGCAATCAACTCCTGGGGATTGGCAGGGTGTGATCCAACGGGTCATCACGGCTTTAAGGGCGGTTGCCCAGACTTGAACCAGGGTAGGGTCTACAGTGTAGGGTGGAAGGGAATCTGTCCGCGATCGAGGTTCGCTTGTTACAATACTTAATATTACGGTCTAAGCTTCTCCCCTAACCCCCATCACCCCCATGAATGTCAACACTGCACCGCCGATTTCCTCCACCTCCCGGAGTTACCGTCCCGGCATGACCCCGGACGAGATTGCCGTTTCAGAATTGGATCCGCCGATCGACTCCAGGGCTACGATCGAGGGTGAAGTGTTATCTGGGGCAGTGCCCTCACTCAAATACGCCCAGTTACCTGCCGCCGAGGACAATCCCGCTTTACGCTACAACGCGGAAGAGATTTCTGCTTACTACAACCAGCGTCCCTTCCAAGTGTGGTGGCGCATCGTCCAAATTTTTCTTCCCTTCATCGGCTTTGGCTTGACCTGGTGGTGGAACCGGCGCACCGGACTGACGGAAGCCAAGCAACGGCGGCAGGCGATTCGGTTGCGAGAACTGTTGACCAATCTGGGACCCGCTTTCATTAAGGTAGGACAGGCATTATCGACTCGACCTGATTTAGTGCCGCCTCTGTATCTGGAAGAACTGACCAAACTGCAAGACCAGTTACCTGCTTTTGACAATGCGATCGCCTTCCAATTCATTCAAGAAGAATTAGGTAGCCCTCCAGATGAGATCTATGCCGAGTTGACGGACTTCCCGATCGCGGCAGCCTCCCTGGGGCAAGTGTATCGGGGCAAACTCAAAACTGGGGAAGAGGTGGCAGTCAAGGTGCAGCGTCCCGGACTGGCCCAGGCGGTGACATTAGACATGTATATCCTGCGGCAAATGGCGGCGTTAGCCATGCGGCGGATCAAGCAAATTCGCAGTGATCTGGTCGGGATCATGGATGAGTTTGCCAGTCGCATTTTTGAAGAGATGGACTACGAGCAAGAAGGTCGGAATGCCGAACGCTTTGCTCAACTCTATGGTCACATGCGCGATGTCTATGTGCCCCGGATTTATTGGCAGTACACGGGCCGACGAGTGTTGACAATGGAGTGGATTACGGGAACGAAGCTGACCCAACCGGAAGCGATTCGAGCCCAGGGGATTGATGCCAGTTATCTGCTGGATGTGGGGGTGCAGTGTTCCCTGCGGCAATTGTTGGAATATGGTTTTTTCCATGCCGATCCCCATCCTGGGAATTTGCTGGCGACTCCGGATGGCAAACTAGCCTATCTCGACTTTGGCATGATGAGTGAGATCAAGCCCCATCAACGCTATGGACTGATTGAAGCGATCGTCCATCTCGTCAACCGCGACTTTGAAGGCTTGGCGAGGGATTATGTCAATCTGGAATTCCTCACACCGGATACCGATCTCACCCCAATTATTCCGGCGTTTGCGGAAGTGTTTAGTGATGCTTTAGGGGCAACGGTGGCTGAGATCAACATCAAAAGCATTACCGATAAGCTGTCGGCATTGATGTATGAATATCCCTTCCGAGTGCCAGCGTACTATGCCTTGATTATTCGATCGCTGGTGACGCTAGAAGGGATTGCGATCAATGTGGAGCCGGACTTTAAGGTTCTGAGTAAAGCTTATCCCTATGTCTCCAAACGGTTGCTGACCGATCCCGCTCCCCAACTGCGTACTTCGTTACGTGATCTCCTGTTCAAGGATGGCAGTTTCCGCTGGAATCGCCTGGAAAATCTGCTGCGGAATGCCCGGAATAGCAGTGACTACGATTTAGGACAGGTTGTGGATCAAACCGTGGATTATTTGTTCTCGGAACGGGGTGAACTGATTCGCACCTATCTGGTCAATGAAATTGTGGTGGGGCTGGATGCGATCGGGTTAAGTGTATGGCAAACCGCGACCTCCGCGATCGGGGAATGGGTGGGCTTAACGGTCAGCCATCCGGCAATTCCCCCGGCTACTGAGAAAAATCTGGATCATATCAAGCGAATTTGGGGGATTCTACAAGAAACCCGTGGGTTTGATCCGACGAAAATTTTGCCGGTTCTGCCCCGCCTGTTCCTAAAACCAGAGACGCACCAGATGGGACAGCAAATCGCGGAAGGATTGGCACAACGGGTTCTCGCGCGGTTAATTCGGGAATTTCTGCTGACTGATGAACCGGAGCTATCGGCAACCCTGGAAGTAACTCCACCTCGGCTGACGGCGATCGAGCGGTAGTTCAGCGCCCAGATGCGGATTGCCAATAAAAACCCCGTGTAACCGGGGCTGCATTTGATATTCAGGAGCGTAACAAACCGAAAGTTTGGCAGTCGTGTATGGAGTGGGTGGGGACAGCCAATCGAGATCTAATTCGCCGGATTCACCTGCTGTTCTGCCCGACTTAATACCTTTTCTTGGAGCGCGTCTGCCTCCTGGCGGAGTTGAGCCACCTGTTCCCGGACTTGCTCATTTAAGCCGGTGCCTGTTTCTGTCGTGGCAACTTCTGCTTCCGCCCGACTTAAAACGTTCTCATGTAAATGCTCTTTGTCCTGACGTTGTTGGACAACCTGTTCTCGGAGAGGATCGGTGGTATTCATACGCGATTTTTTAATCCAAGTTCTAAGTATCTATACTGTTCAGCTTCTCATTTAGGCAGAGAAATGTCGTAGACTATACAGATTTTTTTAGAATCGTGATAACTCGTTACACCAGATGCCGATTTGCGATCGTCCTCCTGACTGTCAATCAACGATTTATCAAACCTGGCATGATTGCGTAACCTGCGTGTTAACGTGAGGGGGCAATATTTCCTTCATGTTACTAATCGGGTCTGGCTGTGAGACTGCGTACGATTCTGGGGTTAGTTTTGGCAGGATGTTTGGGGGGGTGTGGTGGCTCTCGCCTGATTACCTTTCCCTATGATCCCAGTGGCCGCAGTTTGAATAGTCCCTTTGGGGAGGTGACACCTCGAATTGCTGGACGGTATATTGTGTTTTCCTCCGATCGCCGGGGTAGCCAGGACATTTATTTGTATGACATGGTGGATCAAACTCTGGTGGAGCTACCGGGGCTAAATGCGATCGATACTCTGGAGTCGAATCCGGCGGTATCGGAGAATGGTCGCTTCATCGTGTTTGCTGGAAATCGGCAGGGGCAGTCTGGGATTTATCTCTACGATCGCAATACCCGCCAACTGCGTAACTTAACGGAAAATCTGCGGGCAGCAGTACGCAATCCCGTGATCAGTGCGGATGGCAATGTGATTGCCTTTGAAGCTAGTGTGAATGGACAATGGGATATTCTGCTGTATAACCGCATGGGTCAACCGATCAATGGAGTCAATCCGTCGCGGTGATGCTTCAGAAACAGCCTGGGAGCAATGGGTAGTTGCTAGTACGAGTTCCTAAGGATAGAACCCTTATGCTGAAACAGTTATTTGCGATCGCGGCATTCTCTTTATTGTTGTTAGCTCCAACTCCAGTGCTGGCGCAATCGGTTCCGGTTGCCGATAGCACTGGTGACTTTTCGCGTCGCACCAGTCATGAAAAATGGATTGTGGTCGATGATGATGCCAATGGCTTAAATTGCCGGTGGTCATCTGCCATGCCAACCGAGTGGTACGCTCCGGATGCCAAATATCCCCGCATGAATGTTCGAGAATGGAGCGTCGTTCGCCGGTTTCCTTACAACACCGTCTTAGTTGCCAACATGACTCCCGCTGGCATGGTGACGCTGCTGGATGAATCCAACAAACCCTGGCTGAAAGTGACGATCGGTGACAATGACCAAATTTGCCTCGTCCGCGCCAACAGTAGTTTTATTCGACCGTTACGTTAGGCTGAATCAGCAAGCAGACTGCTTAAGTTTGAGGATACTTTTTAGGTGCATTTGTGATGCATTGCATAATCAAGGGCATCCTATTTTTAGCTGCGGTTTATGGATATGCATTTATGCGGTTTGAAGTTGTAGAATCCAGCGTTTTAAGAGTCTTTAAAGTACCAATTCAGGAGCTGGCTGGTTTAGCTGATCACTACTACCTTGCTGAAACTCCGGGGCTTTCTAATTCATTAGGTTGGGGCCCAAATGGTCTTGAGTTGAGAGGAGTGGTTAAAATCACGTCTCAGGAATCTGAGCGAGTACAGAAATTCATGTCAGTAGCCCAGTACAATATTTCTGTTAATAATTGTGAGCATTTTGCTAATTATGTGCTCTATGGAATTAATCTTTTCTCTCAACAATATACCTGGTGGAAATGTTTCGGAGCAGAGGTGATTAGCCTTTTACAACCAGTGCAAACAATAGGAGGCAATTACAACAGTTTTACGAGGCAGCAAGTTGCAGAAGTGCTAAATGAAAATTTGAGACAGGCAAAGATCGAAAAAGCTAACCAAGAACAAATCGAGTTTTGGAAGTCTAGAGGCATTGATGTCAGCTAAGGTTGAATGTCACTGAAATAACAATCCGAACTGCCCCCCAACCCCCAATTTTGGGGGAGCCGAACCTCAAAGTCCCGCAGAATTGGGGGATTTAGGGGGCGATTAAAGTTAAGTGTATCTTTAAGTCAGTGCCGTTCAGCTAAGGTTCAGCTCTCTACTCACAAGAATGGGAGATGTTATTTCAAGCGATCGCGCAAGTGATCGCCAACCCGTAGGGCATTCGCCATGATGGTTAAGGCTGGGCTAACTCCGGCATTCGAGGGGAAAAAGCTGCCATCGACGACGTACAGATTATCGACATCATGAGTGCGGCAGTTGAGATCAAGCACTGAGGTGGCAGGATCTTCGCCAAACCGACAGGTGCCACATTGATTGGCAACCACCTGGATCGGTTCGTCACTGCGAGGATAGAAGCCACGGCGGAGGGCGGTATGTTCAGCGCTTTTGTCCACCGCTTTCAGCACTTCAGTCCAGCGATACACCAGGCGATCGTGGGCATCCGTGTTGTTAGGGGTGTAGTCCAAATACAACTTGTCGCCAACCACTCGTACCTGATTCTTGGCATCGGGTAGATCTTCGGTTTGCAGCCACCAGCCCGTCGCATGGGTCGCCAGTTGGCGCAAACTAAATCCCGGCATCAGACGAGACACGATCGAGAGTAAGGGTGGTGCTTCCCCCGGAATCATTTCCTGGTGAATTTTACCCGTGTTTTGGATGTGTCCCATCGGGTAAGGATAACCCGGTTCTCCCCAGTAGAAATCATTCACGGCGATCGTCTTGGGATAGACCGAGGGATTGGCGGTCGGACTGATCTGCACCACGGCACTGATCAAGTGCTTCATGAAGTTGCGTCCCACCTGCGAAGAACTATTTGCCAGTCCATGCGGATGTTTATCATTCGTCGATCGCAGCAATAACGCGGCTGAGTTGACGGCTCCACACGCCACCACAAATAGGTGTCCGGAGAATAGGTAACGCTGCCCGTTCACCTCTGCCTGAACGGCTTTTACCTCTCGTCCAGATTCATTCGTGTGCAGATATAACACTTTCGCATTCGTTTTCAACGTGACATTGGGATAGTCCAGTGCCGGACGAATGCCCGTAATCTCTGCGTCCGCTTTGGCATGAACTTTGCAGGGATAGCCATCGCAGGTATCACACCGAATACAGGTACTTTGGTCGCGATCGGCTTCATTCAGTTTCAGGGCTAACGGCAGGTGAAAGGGATGGAGTCCTTGGGACGCGATCGACTGACAAATCTCCTGCATCCGGGGTTCGTGACTAATCGGCGGACACTCGTAGCCACTACTGTGATGCGGCTCGGTTGGGTCGCTTTCAGGCTGACCCCCATGCACCTGATATAACCGCTCTGCTTCTGTGTAGTACGGTTCAAAGTCGGCATATTTCAGACCCCAGGCTGGCGAAACGCCGTTCTGATGTTTCACCTCCTCAAAGTCGCGCTCCCGCATCCGCAGTAAGGCGGCACCATAGACTTTGGTATTCCCACCGACGCAGTAATTGGTTTGCGGTCGAAATGGCTCTCCAGCATTGTCAAACCATTGTTCATTTGGGTGGTAGCGCTCTTTGCGAAACACCTCCGTCGTGTCCCAGTTTTCGGCTTCCTGGGGCAGAAAGCCACCTCGTTCCAGGATCAAAATCTTTTTACCTGTGGCGGCAAGTTTGTGTGCCAGGGTTCCACCACCTGCACCAGTACCAATAATGATGAGGTCGTAGTGTTGATCATCAATAATCATGGAGGCTGTCCTCGCGAGGGAATGGGGGAGATAGGGAGATGAGGGAGTTGGGGAGGATGGGGGAGATAGGCTATTTGTCCGCTCAGGCAATTCGATCGAATTACTGCCAGAGGTAGATCAGGCAGAACAGAATGATCCAGATGACATCGACGAAGTGCCAGAATAGGGACACTTCCGTTACTCCCACATGTCCGGTGTCGTAGTTGCCAGGGGTAAAGGAACGAGCCAGCATCAAGAATTGCAGCAAAATTCCGGTGAGAACGTGTAGCCCATGAAATCCAGTCAGCAGATAGAATGTGCCACCAAATACGCCATCGGTAAAGCCAAAGGGTAAGCTACTCCACTCGATCGCTTGCCCGACCAGGAAGTAAGCACCCATTGCCGAAGTCAGAAACCAGAACACCCGGAATAAGGTGAGCTTATGACGTTTGAGGGCTTCTTCCGCGAAGTAAATCACCAGGCTACTGGACACCAGGACGATCGTATTAATGGCGGGGCTAAACACCTCTAACCGCTCCATCCCCGGCGGAGACCAATCGGGTGTGGTGGTTTTGAGGGCAATGTAACCGGCAAAGAAGCTGAAGAAAATCATGCTCTCGGAGAGCAGGAAGACGATGAAGCCAAATAGGCTGGTGCCCTGGACATCGTGGGTATGGGCAGCCGTAGCGTGAGCCTGTTGCTCGATCGGTTCGGAGGTGAGGGAACTGTCCATAGGTGGGAAGGTAAGGGAGGTGAGGGAGATGGGGAGTGGTTTATGGACTGTCGCTAGAAGGAGATCCGGCGATCAGGGGTTCGGATTTGCCGTAGCCGTAGGGATCTGAGACAACGACGGGAGGCTGTTCAAAGTTCTCGACGGGGGGTGGGGAGGAGACAAGCCATTCCAGCCCGATCGCCCGCCAGGGATTGGCGGGAGCTGGTTCGCCTTGCACCCAGGAGCCGACGATATTCAAAATAAATGGCAGGGTAGACATGCCGAGGAGAAAAGCTCCCAAACTGGACAGCACGTTCCAGAAGGCGTATTCGGGATCGTAGGAGGAAATTCGGCGCACCATGCCTTGCAATCCGGCGGGGTGCATGGGCAGGAAGGTGAGATTATTGCCGAGAAACGCCAGCCAGAAATGCAGTTTGCCTAAGCCTTCGTAATACATCCGTCCGGTCATTTTGGGGAACCAGAAGTAGATGGCAGCAAACATGCCCATGGTGATTGTGCTGTTGACTACATAGTGGAAGTGACCAACGACAAAATAGGTGTTGTTGACGTGAATATCGATCGGCACAGAAGCCAGCATGATGCCGGTAATTCCGGCGAACAAAAACATCACCATGCCGCCCAAGGCAAATAGCATCGGTGTATCCAGCCGCAATTTGCCCCGCCAGATGGTCGCTGTCCAGGCAAAAATCTTAATGCCTGTAGGTACGGCGACACACATGGTAGACAGCATAAATACCAGACGCATCCAGCCGGGAGTGCCACTGGTGTACATGTGGTGAACCCAAACCAGAATACTGACTCCGGCGATCACCATTGAGGAAACCGCCACGACTTTGTAGCCAAATAAGGGCTTGCGGGAGAACGCTGGAAAGATTTCGGAAAACACACCGAAGATCGGCAGCACCATCACATACACCGCCGGATGGGAGTAGAACCAGAAGAAGTGCTGGAACAGAATCGGGTTGCCGCCTTTATCGGGATTGAAGAAGGCAGTACCAACGGTCAAATCAAATAACAACATCACCGCTCCCGCCGTTAAAGCAGGCAGAGCCGTTAGTTGGATCAACTGGGCACTCAACACCGTCCAGACAAAGATGGGCATCCGAAAGAAGGTCATGCCCGGTGCCCGCATTTTGACGATCGTGGCAACAAAATTCACTGCCCCCATGATCGAGGAAATCCCGGAAATAGCTACCGCCAGAATCCATACGGCCTGACCGTTAATTAACCGCCCCGAAGGATTTTGAATACTCACCGGGGGATAGACCCACCACCCGGATTGGGCAGTACCGTCCGGCAAGAAGAAGGTCGCCATCAGCAAAATGCCGAAAATGGGGACTAGCCAGAACGCCACGGCATTTAAGCGGGGAAACGCCATATCCTGCGCCCCGATCATCAACGGCACGAGATAATTGGACAGCCCGACCAGGGACGGAAAGATCCACAAAAAGATCATGATCGTCCCATGCATGGTGAACATGCTGTTATATAGAGTGCGATCGAGGAAGTCGGCCTCTGGGGTGATCAGTTCGGCGCGAATCACCATTGAGAATACGCCACCGATCAGAAAGAAAATAAAAGATGTGACCAGATATTGAATCCCGATCACTTTATGGTCGGTACTAAAGCTAAAGTAGTGTCGCCAATTATGGGGAGGCTCGGATTCAGATGGGTCTCCCAGGACATCCATGCGATCGATCGGAACGTTAGTCATTAATCACCTATCTCTAAAGCTGGAATGATTAACTTGAAGGAAGTGGTTTAAAGGTTCTATGGTTTGTTGCCAACGATGGAAGATTTGCCTAAATCCCCCTTGGAAATCTACGTGTATACAAGTTTGAGTAGTCATCCTTGCCAACTGTTGCGCCTCCTAAATCCCCCTTTCTACGATGCCGCAGACTATATTCTGAGGACTTTGAACGGTTGAACGGTTGTTTCCCCCTAGATTTGGGCTACGGTGTACACATAAGTCGAGTCTGACTTCGTTGACATCTTTTGAGCCCCCTAAATCCCCCAATACTGGGGGACTTTGAATGGTATGTGCTACGCACACGCTCTGCGAACGACTCCCCCAGTATTGGGGGTCGGGGGGCGGTTCGTTAGCGCTTTAGCTAGATTTGATCACTTGTGTGTACACCGTAACCCAAATTTGGGGGCTATCCGGCTTGGCTGGGTTGATTGACTAAAGGAGGTTTAGCAGGTTTTACCGTTGCCCAACCTGTTTTAAACCCTGGTTGCTGAATTTGTTGGGTATATTCCGCGTAAGCCGGATTCTTGGCTGGCGTGGCTGGGTATGAGGCGGTTTGCGTCAGCCATTGTTGATAAGCTTGGGGCGACTCGACCACTACCTCCGTTTGCATCGTGGCAAAGTAGGTGCCGCTAAATTGGGAATCACTCAGGCGATATTTGCCTTCTCTAACCGGAGTGAATTCAAACTCGATCGTCCGTTTAGGAATAATGTCTTGCTTGAGGCGAAAGGCGGGGACGAAAAAGCCATGAATCACATCCTCCGTCTGCATGGCTAACCGGATGCGATGGTTCACAGGCAAATGCAACTCTGTACTCGTGACATTCTGGTCGGGATAGCGGAACGACCATGCCCACTGTTTGGCATGAACTTCGATCGCTTCCACGGGTTCACTCGTAGCATCGGCGGCATAGGCAGACTCCATCCCTGGCATGTGTAAATGCACCACTTCCATCGGCCCCCGAATCGCCATCTGCTCATAGGTTTGATAGCTATAGCCAGCAATTAGAAACACTAATAAAATCGGGATTGCCGTCCAAATTACTTCTAACGTGACATTGCCTTCGATCGCCGGCCCATCACTCAGGTCATAGCGGGGAGCGCGGTGGAAGACCAGGGAGTAGGCGATAAATCCCGTCACTCCTAAAAAGATGAACGTCCCTAACGCCACTAAAAAACTAAATAAATCATCAATCAATTTGGCTTCGGTTGCCGCTTGCGGAGGGAGCCAACCATAGGCTTGCTGTCCCATCCACCAACTGGCTGCCGCGATCGCGAGTGTAAATAACAGCAGTTGCACAATCGTGATCAGTTTCATTCAAACCTCCGAACCATTGCCGTTAGAACGAATCAGGACATTATTTCAGGAGTAAATTGGGATCTTCGCCCAGATGTAATAGACCACTCGCTGTGTTGTGAACCCCAAAGTCGGCAATCAGATGGGCACCGAGCGTTCCCTGCACAAACATGATTAAGAGAATCACCAATCCGGCGAGCAAATAGCTCCATTGCACTTGCCGCGCCATTTCCTTCCGCCAGAGAAAGCGCTGATAACCGCGCCAGACGGTCATGCCGACGATCAGGATTAAGAGGAACACACCACCCAAACCATGCCACAGCATCGTTTCCATCGCCCCTAATCCCCAGGAACTTTTTAGATCGACGGCGGGGGCAGCGAGCATGATTTCGTAAAACCCTGCCGCAACGGTGAAAAACGTGACGATCGCAGAGGCTAGAACGTTGTACCAACCGACATCAAAAAAATTAGAACGAACGGCGGTCAGTGACAAAAACTTCAGGATGGACTTTTCTAAGGGAAATAGGGCTCCGGCAATGTCAAAGGCAATGCCAATAATAAATAGACCAAGCGTGAGATGGACCAAGTTGGGATGAATCGGCATGACGTAGGGTAAGCCATTCGCTCCTAGCCCACTTAATTGTTGAATTAACTCCTCGTTCATCGCAGCGCTCCCTGTTTCACCGCTTCCACGATCGGCAGTGTGTGTAGCCCATAAATCCAGACCAACTCATCTCCCAGGTAAGTCTGCACACAGACGAGTAACGCTAGAACGGCGCTGGCTCCGAGATAAGGAATGGGCACCGTTTGCGGGTCGCGCGATCGCAAGACGAAGCGCCAAGCCGTAAAGGCTGATAGAATTCCAGCGAGTGCCCAGCCGATCAAGGTATGCAAATTCAGGGTAGATTGCACCGCTTGATAGGGTTCTGCCAGCCCAGCCTCTATTTGACCAAAAATGACCGCGATAAAAATGGATAGGGTGGAGAAAAACAGATTCCACCAACTGACTTCATAAAACCGGGAGTTTTTGGTGAAGTAGCCGATCAGATCGCAAACGAAGGCAAATAAGACCATCGCGATCACAAAGTGAACGACGATCGGATGAATCGTATCGGGGTACGGTAAATTGTGATCGTTTAATGGCGGTAAATAGTTCAGCATCAGTATTTCCCTGAGTCACGGGTGATCGACCGTTTGCTACGGGGTAGATTCCAAATCGGAACCAGTTGCTATGCAGTGTCGCATACTCTTTAGGAATCGGATAGTCGCAAGCGATGCAGTAACCCCCGAACAGAGGAAAATATTACTAGGAATATGCCATAAAAAACGATCGTCCAACTACATGGTTAGACGATCGGGATTCACTCTGAAGCTAGGGAGTTGATAGGGGATTAAGTTAAACGGGCTAAAGCAGCTTACTTTTGAGCCTGACCTTTCTGGCTCGATCGTTGCATCACATCATCACTAACATCGCCCGTTTCAGTGGGAGCATGAGTGACATCCTTTGCCATATCTCGATAATCATCGGGGTTGCCAGTCGAATCAGCCACGGCTTTCGCTGATTCCTGATGGGACTGTTCAAACTGAGGGTTGCCCATACTGGTTGCGGCTGATGCACTGCTTTTTGCCCCCTGACTCATCTGTTGAGCGGCAGCATAATCAGCATCTAAATCAACTCGGGGGGACTCGGCTTCACCTTCAGCTACAGCCTCTTGAATTTGTTCAGCATCATAACTTTGGGCTGTGATATCTGCCTCAGGAAGATTTTGTTCACCTTCTGAGATCACTTTAGAGCCTGCTTGTTCAGACTCTTGATTAGGATCCTGCTTTTTCGCCCCTTCAGCCATAATAAAGACTCCTGTTAACCATTTGTGTATATGGCTACAGTATCAAGTTGATCTGGGTTGCATGAGACTCTTAAGACAGATTCTGCACGTCTGCCTCTAGGAGTAATCTCTCCTGAAAAACTGTTAAAACCTGAATGTTGCTAGCTACTAGAAATTTATTCAATCCCTAAAATTTGCATTGATTTTTCTAATACTACTTTTGGTCGAAAGGGCTTAGTCATATAGAGATCGGCTCCCACATCACTACCCTTCTGGCGATCGTCCTCCTGTCCCTTAGCGGTCAACATAATTACATAAACCCCCTGTAATTCAGGATCACCTTTGACGGCTTTGCAGACTTCTAAACCATTCAGCTTGGGCATCATTACATCTAAGAACACCAGTTCTGGTCTTTCGGTTCTAATCAGTTTGAGGGCTTCTTCACCATTTTTGGCGGTTAGTAACTCGACTCCAGCATCCTCTAGCGTTTCCAGAGCTTGTTCCATCAGAATCAAAATATTGGGTTCGTCGTCTACAATCAGAATTTTTGGGCTCATAAGCGAATATTGCTAAAGTGCTGACAATATTTATGGCGAGGCATGGAACTATTTGGCGATCGGTTTAGCGGGTTACAAACCAGGGCGATCGTGATCCGCGAGAAAAATAAAGAAGAGATTTTCTAAACCTTTTTCAAAGCGTAGCGTCCGGATCAGGTTATGTTGTTGCGAAAACACTGAATCAACAATAATCATATCGGGCTTGGTGGATAGAGCCTTTTCGATACATTCCTGACTATCTGAAGCTTCTACTACATTGAAGCCCTGGGATTGTAATACCTCAGAAATGATGCGTAGGGTAGAGACATTTTTATCTACCACTAACACTTTTTTGCTGGATGTCCCCTGAGACAAAAGTGAACCAATATCTTGCATTAATTCCTCACGATTAATTGGTTTCGTCAGATAGCGATCGATACCGACTCGATAGCCCTGACTTTTATCTTCAATAATCGATAGCACGATAATGGGAATATCAGTTGTTTGAGGATTATTTTTCAGTACAGCCGCCACATCAAATCCATTAATTTGGGGCATCATCACATCCAAAAGAATTAAATCAGGCTTGACAATTTTGACCTGAGCCAGGGCATCCATACCATCGATCGCTTCATGCACCTCATACCCTGCCGCTTCTAATTCCTGGCGTAACAACTCCCGAATATGATGATCATCATCAACCACTAGGATCGTTTTAGTTTGCGAAATTGCATCGGGGGTTGTGGTAACGACATGGGCTTTCAATTGCTTGACTAAAGCATCCATGTTGGATCTCAGTTCTGGATCGAATGATGTGTAAATCGGTAGCGTAAAACAGAAGCGACTACCTTGACCTGGCTCACTTTCTACCCAAATGCTGCCGCCATGATGTTCAATAATTTGCTTACAGATTGGTAGACCTAACCCTGTCCCTTTTGGTTTATCGGTTAACGTATCTCCCACTTGTTTAAACTTATCAAATACCTTGGGTTGATCTTGAGGATGAATCCCCACTCCGGTATCCACGACTTGAATTAATAAGTGATCCCGTTGCCGACTGACTTCACAGGTAATGGAACCTGTATCGGTAAATTTGATTGCATTTGAGATCAGATTAATCATGACTTGGATTAACCGATCGCGATCGCCAAATATTTCCGGTAAATCCGGTGTGATTCTGGTTTGTAATAGCAGTCCTTTACTCTCAACTAAGGCTGAAGTCGCCGCAATTGCCCGTTCAAAGATGGCTGTTATCACCAACGGTTGCATGTGCCATTCCACCTTGCCCGCTTCCATCTTGGCAACATCCAGCACGTCGTTAATCAAGGACGTTAACCGTTCAGCTTCGGAGACGATAATGCTGATGTTTTTTTCGATTTGATTCAGATTTCGTTGGGTTTTACGATCGTCAGTCGGAATCACTGGAGCGATCGTTTCCAGCTTTTCCTGAATAATTGCGGCAAAGCCTAATACGGAAGTCAACGGGGTGCGTAATTCATGGGACACCGTAGAAATGAACTCCGTTTTCATTTGGTCAATCTCTTTCTCTGCCGTCACATCCCGAATTAAAGTGACTGATCCGAGCCACTCCGCAGGCTGTGAGGAATTAGCCTCTCGCATAATGTTGGTGGTAACGGCTTGTCCCACTCGTTGGTTTGCCAGGGCAACTTCCGCCGTAAAAACGTCTCTTGATTGAGAGGTGACCTGTTCAACTAAGGCAGTAATGGCGGCGGGAAACAGCGTCCGGCAGGGATGCCCCACTAGATCTGTGTTGTGGAGTCCAAACATGTTGACCAGGGCAGGATTAAAGCGAGCAATTTGCCCCAGTGGATCGGTCACCAGTAACCCATCTGCCAAATTATCAATCACCACTGTCAGGTAGGTGGCGGCTCGGGCGGCGGCGATCGCATCCACCTGGCTTTGTTCCTCGGCGCGTTGACGGCGGCTATCAACGCGTTCTAAGGCTCTGGCATTCATCCAGATCAACGCCACAAACACAATGATGCTGAAGATTGCAGACAGGGATAGCCCCACCTCACTGTTATAAAGTTTGGCGCGATAGCCTGCTAAGATTAGCCCACTCAGAATCGGGGGAATACCGACCACGGCTAGCAATAGTCGCCGTGCCATGATGCCACCCGCGTGCTCGCTGGTAATGACGGCCATTAAGCCGCGCTGGGGATGCAGGAAAATTATGCCGATGCCGAGGATGATGAAGGTTGTAGCAGTATGAACTGCCATTTTGGTGTAGGAACCAAAACCATAGAATTCCTGAATGTTATAGAGGTAGCCGAGCAAGCCCAGGAAGGCAATCAGAAAGGTGATAAAGCTCAATAGCTGGACAAGAGCATAGAACGGGCGCGATCGTGTCAGTAGTAACAGTGCGATCCCGATTAAGAGGAAATTAAACGCGGTATTGGCAGCCATCCGTCCCGGCGCAAACGTTCCTACGGCATCTGCTGATTCTGAAAAGATTAGTTGATCAATGCCTAAATTAATGCCGAAGTTGTATTGAATCAGGGTTAACAGCCCGATCGCTAGTACCAATCCCGCACAAATCCGGGCAATGCGGGTGCTAGAGAGTTGGGAATGCTGTAACTGCCAAAGTGAGCAGCCTGCCAGCATAAACGCGATCGCTGTGTTTGCCTTCATTGTCACCCAAATCGGCAACACACTTTTGAGCGCCGGGAGATCGAACAGCCAACCCACTAAGACAATGCCACCAATTGCAATGACGAGCAGGCTGGCAATTCGAGAGGACGATCGCAGGGCGGTGAGCCATTGGGCATGGTGGCGCGATCGCAGATCTGGGTTGGGGCTATTCACTGATTTCTCCGTTGGTTAGACTACCGCAGCTCGAACTTTCTCACAGCATTCACGCACCCAATGGTTAGGTTGTCTGCATCGTTAGGTATTTGACCCACCAGGCGAAGACTTAAACCGCAATGGTGGGAGCAGGAGGCGATGGGGTGATCGCCCGTACTGGCAGGACAATGACAAATTCTGTACCTTCACCCGATCGAGAGCAGCAGTGCAATGAACCACCATGTTTATCCACAATGATCTGATGACTAATCGAAAGTCCTAACCCTGTGCCTTTGCCGATTGGTTTGGTAGTGAAAAAGGCATCAAATAGTTTTTCTTGTACCTCAGAGGGGATGCCAATACCGTTGTCTCGAATCCGAATCACAATCTGATCTGGGTGTTGCCACTCTGTCCGCAGCCAAATGGTAGGTAGGGGGCAACTTGCCATTGCACTTGGTAATCGCTGGGTATCAGAAAATTGCTGGGTTGATTCTTCTAACGCGTCGATCGCATTACTGATCAGATTCATAAATACCTGATTCAGTTGTCCGGCATAGCATTCGACGGGCGGAAGTTCGCCATACTCTTTAATAATCTGAATTCCCACCTGGCGACCGTTGGCTTTTAAGCGATGTTGCAGAATTAGTAAGGTACTATCCAACCCTTCATGGAGGTTGACTTGACTCAGTTCGGTTTGATCAAGTCGCGAGAAATTCTTCAGACTCAGGACAATCTTTTGGATGCGATCGACCCCTAACCGCATTGAGGACAATAGCTTGGGTAAATCAGCTGTGAGGAAATCGAGATCAATCTCCGCAATTTTCTCCTGAATTACCGCCAATGGTTGGGGATAGCACTGTTGATAAAGTGCCAGTAAGTTCAATAAATCCAGGGCATATTCACAGGCAGGCGACAGATTGCCACCAATAAAATTGATCGGATTATTAATCTCGTGGGCAACCCCTGCGACTAATTGCCCCAAACTCGACATTTTTTCAGTTTGAATCAGTTGCGCCTGGGTCTGCTTTAACTCTTGCAAGGTCTGCTGAAGTTGTTGCGCCTGAATTTGTGCCGATAACGCTGCCATACAACTTTGTTCATACAGCAGGGCTTTTTCGATCGCGATCGCCGCCTGGGACGCAAAAATAGTCAGCAGCTTTAAATCATGGGTGGTGTAGGGAATTGCGGGATCATGACTGAGGACGATCGCACCAATCACCTGGTCTTTGACGCGCATGGGTACGGCAATTAGAGCGCTGACCCCAGCATCTGAAATCACCTCGTTGACAATTTCGCCCTGTCCGGAGGCGACAATCTGCCCCAAGATCCCCTCTCCTAACTGGGGTGGAGTGGCTTCATACCAGGGCTGACCAAAGGCCGCCAGTACCCGTAACGGTTCGGTAGCGGCATCTACCAGCAACACAGCCCCTCTTGTCGAAGCGATCACTTTGCGGGTTTCTTCAATCACCAGTTGCGTCAGTTCTTGCAGATCTAAACTGGTGGTAATTTGGGTGGAAACGTCTTGAAAGAGATCAATTTCCTCATACTTTTCTAATAATTCATGGGCTAAAGATTTCTTTTCGATTTCTTGATTTATCAGGTGCGATAAAAGCGTAGCGATCGCTACATTTTGTGATTTTGTAATCGAACGATCGCTCTGAGAACGACAACTCACCCAACCGACGATCGCGCCACTGCCATAAATCGGATCTGACTCAACTACGTCTAGAGAACTGCTCTGATCACTACCAATCTGGAGGCAAGGATTTCCGGTAGCATCTTGCACAGAAAGTTCAATTTCAAAGGCATTGACCAGATCATGTAGAACATTTAGAACCTCTCGTTTCGTGAGAATTCTCTTGAAGTTAATCGCAGTCATTGACGTTATCTGCCCTATCGAGTGCATTCGGAAAATGAGGATCAAGTAACTTGCTTTAATCCTCTATTTTTTACCCCTGAAGTACCGTCGAAACTTTTTAAATACTTACTTCATCAGAGAATACCCAATTAAAACGAGTGATTAACCACTGATTTGAGATTATTTTTGATCTGAATTGAGTAGCCAATTTATAGTTCTTAAAAGAAAAATATTGCGACTGAGAAGCTGATCATACTTTCTACTACCACTCTCTAACCGGCTGTTTTTCTAATCACACTCTGAGCTTAAGAATTTCTATTATTTAAATGGATAAAATAGTTTACGCCTCACGGTTAATTCTGGCGGCTGGTAGGATCAACATTGCGTCCCCGAAAGAATAAAATCGATATTGTTCAGCGATCGCGATCCGATACAGATCCAATAGTCTCTGCCGACTAATCAGGGCACTGACTAACATCATCAGACTTGATTTCGGCAAATGAAAATTGGTAATCATGCCATCAATCACTTGCCACTGATAACCGGGATAAATAAATAAATTTGTTCTGCCACAAAACGCCTGCAACGTTCCCAATTGGTTGGTAACCCCCTCCAGCGATCGCACCACCGTAGTCCCAACGGCAATTACGCGTCCGCCCTCGGCTTTGGTACGTTGAATTTGCTCAACCGTATCCGCTGGGACTTCGACCCACTCGGAATGCATTTGGTGGCTCGTAATGTCCTCCACTTCTACCGGACGAAACGTGCCCACCCCCACATGCAGGGTGACAAATGCCTGCCGAATTCCCGATTCCTCTAAGCGCTGCAATAGTTCTGGAGTAAAATGCAACCCGGCTGTAGGTGCTGCCACGGCTCCAGGGCTTGCCGCATAGACGGTCTGATATTGTTCTGGCTCGCTCTCCGTCTGGGTGATATAAGGCGGGAGTGGTAACTGTCCCATTTGATAGATCCATTCTCGTAACGAGAACTCTGGAGGGACTTCAAATTGAATAATTCGCCCACTGGTGGCTGGATCGGTTGCCAGGATGTTTGCCCAAATGCCCTCGGGGGAAGATGGGGGAGTGGGGAGTGGCTGTCTCTTATACACATCT
>NZ_JBLZFZ010000040.1:0-61027 GCF_050753385.1 Pantanalinema rosaneae CENA516 | reverse complement strand
AGATGTGTATAAGAGACAGACCCAAGTCCTCCCTCCCTCCCCCATGACCGCCGTTCTCTGTGGTCGATCGCGGATTGGTCACTTTGAAGGGGTGGCGACGATCGTCACCAAATTATTGAATCTAGTCCAGCCCGATCGAGCGTATTTTGGACAAAAGGATGCCCAGCAATTAGCGATTATTCGGCGGTTCGTAGCGGACTTGAATTTGCCTGTGGAAATCGTTGGTTGCCCGATCGTGCGAGAACCGAGTGGGTTGGCCTTAAGTTCACGCAATCAATATTTAACGACTGAACAACGGAGTCAAGCGGCTATACTCTACAGAGGGCTAAAACGGGCTGAAGTCGCGTTCCAGGCAGGTGAACGTCTGAGCCATGAATTAATCAGCTTGGTCAAGGCTGAATTGGCAACGGTCGCAGAGATTGCCCCAGAGTATGTTGAGTTAGTAGATCCCACCACAATGCAACCCTTAGAAACTGTCGAAGATACTGGCTTGCTGGCTGTTGCTGCTCGTCTAGGTTCCACCCGTTTGATTGATAATGTGCTGCTGTCCCATCGCCAACCGATCGTCGCGATCGATGGGCCGGCGGGGGCGGGTAAGTCTACTGTGGCTCGGCTAGTTGCCCAACACCTGGGACTGTTGTATCTGGATACGGGAGCCATGTATCGCGCCTTGACCTGGTTAGTCTTGCAATCGGGGATCGCCGTGGATGATGAACCAGGAGTGGCGGAGTTGGTTAGCCAGTGCGAAATTGATCTGCAACGGCAGGATGAACTGTCCGGTGATGGGACTCGCTCCTCTTTTAAAGTGTGGATTAACGGACAGGAGGTGACTCAGCAGATCCGGAATCTCGATGTGACGGCTAACGTCTCCGCGATCGCGGCTCAACCATCGGTACGGCAGGAATTAGTCCACCAACAACGGCGTTATGGACGACACGGCGGCATCGTGATTGAAGGACGGGATATTGGCACCAATGTATTTCCCGATGCTGAACTGAAGATTTATTTAACCGCTTCTGTGCAGGAACGGGCGCGTCGTCGCCAGTTAGATCTGAAGAATCAGGGTAAGGGCGATATTAGCCTCGATCAACTGGAACAAACGATTTTTGAGCGCGATCGCAAAGATAGCACCCGCACTCTCGCGCCCCTGAGAAAAGCCGTAGACGCAATCGAACTGCAAACAGACAATTACACGATCGCGGAAGTGGTTGAGCAAATCGTTCAACTCTACCAACGAGTCACTGAAGCTTAATCAGCAACTCCTTGATTAATTGATTAAAAAAGGGGCGGTTTATATCGCCCCTTGATCAGTTCGATTACTTCACAGGAGTTAGTTCCCGTTCAGCTCCCGTTTCTGGGTTCGCTTCGGGGGTATCTTTCTCCGATGGTGGAACAACTTGCCAGAATTTCGGCAGGTACTCAGACCAGTTTGCCAGAATGGTTTTTGCCTTCTGACTCCCGGTGCGATCGGCGTGAGCAGCAATCAATTCCTTCAGTTGTTGTTCACCCGCCGGGGCAAGCACCCGCTGAAGTTGGACAATTTCCGGATTGACTTTTTCCGGGAAGTTACCATCTTCATCCAGGAAGTAGGCTAAACCACCCGTCATCCCGGCTCCAACATTGCGTCCAGCCCGACCCAGGACAACGACAGTTCCACCCGTCATATACTCGCAGCAGTGATCCCCAACCCCTTCTACAACCGCTTGGGCTTGGGAGTTCCGCACCGCGAATCGTTCGCCAGCTTGTCCGTAGGCATACAAGCTACCGCCCGTTGCTCCATACAGACAGGTGTTGCCAATAATCACATTCTGGGATGGATCATAAGTAACACTGGCAGGTGGAATCACAGCAATCTCGCCGCCATGCATCCCTTTCCCCAGGTAGTCATTCGCTTCTCCCTGGAGGTTTAAGGTAATTCCCGGCAGGTTAAACGCCCCAAAGCTTTGTCCCGCACTACCCTGGCAATTGAGAGTAATGTGTCCGCCGAAGCCACTGTTGCCGTACTGTTGGGCGATCGCACCAGCGATTCTGGCTCCAAATGTGCGATCGGTATTCACCACATTGACTGTTTTAGTCACATGGGTCTGATTCTGAATCGCTGCCTGAATCTCAGGATCATTCAGCAGATCATCATCTAAAACAGGTCCGTTGCTATGAACAGTTTCATGCTGGAGCCAAGAGCGATCGCTGCGAGTATCCGGTAACTGAATCAGACAATCGAGGTTCAGCCCTTGGGTTTTCGTCAAGCTCACGTCTTCTCGCATGGTCAGCAGATCGGCACGACCCACAATCTCATTGATGGAACGATAGCCTAGTTTGGCTAACAGCGATCGAGCTTCTTCGGCAATAAAGAAGAAGAAGTTAACCACATGCTCAGGAATGCCGCTAAACCGCTTTCGCAGTTCTTCCTTCTGGCTGGCGACCCCAACGGGGCAATTATTGGTGTGGCAAATCCGCGCCATAATGCAACCTTCGGCAATCATGGCGATCGAGCCGAAGCCGAATTCTTCGCCGCCCATTAAGGCAGCCATCACCACATCCCAGCCAGTTTTGATCCCACCATCGACCCGCAGCAGCACCCGATCGCGGAGTTGATTTTGCATCAGAACCCGATGAACTTCCGTTAGTCCCAATTCCCAGGGCCCGCCCGCATGTTTGATCGAACTGAGGGGAGATGCCCCCGTCCCACCATCATGTCCCGAAATCTGGATAATATCGGCATTCGCTTTAGCCACCCCAGCCGCGATCGTGCCGATGCCGACTTCGGCGACTAATTTCACGGAAACCTGGGCTTTGGGATTGATTTGATGCAGGTCAAAGATCAGTTGAGCCAGATCTTCGATCGAGTAAATATCGTGGTGCGGCGGTGGCGAAATCAGTGTTACCCCCGGTTTGGAGCGCCGTAACATGGCAATGTAAGGGCTAACTTTCGGTCCTGGCAGTTGTCCCCCTTCACCGGGTTTCGCCCCTTGGGCTACTTTAATCTCGATCTGCTTAGCGCTCATCAAGTATTCCGGGGTCACCCCAAACCGACCCGAAGCTACCTGCTTAATGGCTGAACTGGCGGTATCCCCGTTCCGGAGTCCTTTCAAGTGGGGCAATAAGGGAGAACGCCCTTCAGTATCCACATCATCCAGAATGCGGAAGCGGACGGGATCTTCACCGCCTTCCCCAGAGTTAGAGCGCCCCCCAATCCGGTTCATCGCGATCGCCAATACTTCATGAGCTTCCCGCGATAAGGCTCCTAGTGACATCCCACCCGTACAGAACCGCTTGACGATTTCAGAGGCAGGTTCAACGTCTTCTAACGAAATCGAGGGGCGATCGCTCTTAAAGGTGAGTAAATCCCGTAAAGCCGTCAAAGGACGATTGTGCAGGTACTTCTGATATAGCGCGTAGTGATCCTGGTTTTTGTCTGCCACCGCTTTATGCAGGTACTTCGCCATTTCTGGGCTATTCATGTGGTACTCGCCACCCGGACGGTAATTGACAAAGCCGTAGTTCTCCAGCTTCTTCAAGGTCAATTCGGGGAAAGCGCGGCTATGGAACGACAGGATCTCATGGGCTAAGTCTGCGATCGTTAAGCCACCTAATCGAGAGGCTGTACCAAAAAAGCCCAGTTGCAGCAGATCCGAACCAATCCCGATCGCTTCAAAGATTTGGGCACCATGATAGCTCGCCAGCAGTGAGATCCCCATCTTCGAGAGGATTTTGAGTAACCCATCTTCGATTGCCTTGCGGAAGTTAGCCTGAGCGGTTTCCAACGTGATCGCCTTGAGTTTGCCCCGCTCCATGAAGCTCTGAGTTTTGGCATCCGACCACCATTGCCGCACCGTTTCTAATGCCAGGTAAGGACAAACCGCACTGGCACCATAGCCAATCAGGCAGGCAAAATGATGTGTACTCCAGCATTGGGCGGTGTCTACCACCAGAGACGCTTTCATCCGTAAGCCTTCGCGGATCAGGTGATGGTGAACTGCTCCGACCGCCAGTAGAGGCGGAATATAACTGACCTCTGCACTTAGATCCAGTGGCGACCCATGTCCAATGCGATCGCTGAGAATCAGAATTTTCTGTCCGGCTCGCACTGCACTGGCTGCCTGCTGACACAGGTTGTTGACCGCCTGTTTAAGTCCATCGGGACCCTGAGTAATCTCAAATAAGGTGGAAAGGGTGGCTGTAGCGAATTCCGATTGCCGCATCCAGGCAAGTTCCGCTTCTCCTAACACAGGCGAATCTAGCTTCAGCAAATGCGCTCCCGCCGCCGTCTCTTCTAGCAAGTTGCCGCGATCGCCCAATTGCATCGTCAGCGACATCACTAATTTCTCCCGCAGGGGATCGATCGCGGGGTTCGTCACCTGGGCAAACCGCTGCTTGAAGTAGTCATAGAGCAGACGCGGCTTGGTAGAAAGGATCGCTAACGGGATATCATCGCCCATACAGAAGGTCGGCTCTTTGCCCTGTGCCCCCATCTCCTGAATGATCATTTCCACATCTTCCGCCGTGTAGCCAAAAGCGGTTTGATACCGTAATAGGTTTTCTGAAGAAATTGGACTCTCAGGGGCGATAAACGGTAACCGCTCTAAGCTGGCACGATTTTCCTGCACCCATTGCCCATAGGGTTTTTCCTGGGCGACTCGTTGTTTAATCTCCCAGTTCTTTAAAACTTCGTGGGTCTGGAGGTTGACCAGCACCATTTGACCGGGCCCTAACCGCCCTTTCTCAATAATGTCGGCTTCGGCAACATCCACGATCCCAGTTTCTGAACCAACGATGACATAGCCATCCCGTGTCACACTAAACCGCGCCGGACGCAGACCATTGCGATCGAGGGTTGCCCCCACCACATTGCCATCGCTAAACACGATCAGGGCGGGCCCATCCCAAGCTTCCTGAATGCCACTGTGGTACTCGTAAAAATCGGTGATCTCGGGATAATTCTTGAGAGCGGGTTGGTTCTGGTATGCCTCTGGCACTAGCATCATCAGGGCTTCGTGGGGAGTCCGACCGGAATGGACTAAGAGTTCCAAAACGTTGTCCAGGTTCGCCGAGTCACTGTTGTCAGCATTGACGATCGGCTTCAGCTCCTTTAAGCGATCGCCCCAATTGGGATGGGATAAATCGGCTTGCCGCGCCATCATCCAGTTAATGTTGCCCAGCAAGGTATTAATCTCGCCATTGTGACCGAGTAGCCGCATCGGTTGGGCAAGCGGCCACTTGGGCATGGTGTTGGTACTAAAGCGGCGGTGGTAAACGGCAAACACACTCTTGTAAGCCGGATCATGCAGATCGGCATAAAAGTCCCCCAGCACCGCCGATCGCACCATGCCTTTGTAAATAATCGTGCGATGGGAGAGGGAACAGAAATACAGATCTGCCAGCGTTGGATAGTTCGATTGCTGAGCCTGGGTTCTGGCAGCTTGCTCGATCCGCTTCCGGACTAAATAGAGGTGGCGTTCTAACTCTTCCCCTTGCCAGGATGCAGCTTGAATGAATACCTGTTCAATCTGGGGTTGATTTTCCTTCGCCTGTACCCCTAATTTTTCGGGATGCACTGGCACCACCCGCCAGCCTAAAACGGTCATGCCCTCTTCGGTGGCAATTCGTTCGACTAACTGACGTGCGATCGCCGCCACTTCAGCTTCTTGCGGCAGAAACACCATACCAACCCCAATGCGATCGACTTCAGGAGCGCTGATCCCCTGAGTCGTGAACCAGGGTGTGAACAATTCCCAGGGAATTGCCGTCATCAAACCAGCCCCATCTCCAGAATCCTGGTCAGCACTACACCCCCCGCGATGCTCCATACAAGTCAAGGCTGGTAGTGCTTTTTCAATCAGCTCATGGGTCGCCCGCCCCTGTAAATCCGCAATAAACCCGACCCCACAGGCATCTCGTTCCTCGACCAACCATCGTTGACCCGCGTACCCTGTATCTGAACTTGAATTGAACGGTGTGTCCTGATTCACTGTTGTTTTACCCATGAGATGACTGGTGTGATCGATTGCTGAAGACAGTGCCTACAAGCGTCTAAAGACTGGCTCTCTTACCTCTGCTGTTTAAAACAGGTGATTCAATGCGCTCCTCAGGACAACGAGATACCAGTGTCATAAGGAAACCAGGAGCCGGTTATGCGCTATTGCCAGACTGGTAAATCCCAATTTCTTGCCGAGCTACCCCTAAAAGTGATGGATACCTGCGCTAGCTGATTGAACGTTACTTCAGTCAATCCAGCGAAACTTTGGGAATGGCTGACTCGACAACCAAGAGTTCTAAAGCAGTAGAGATATGAATCTTAATAAAAAAAGTCCTACTCTGACAATCCCTGATCCCAACGGGATAAATCTTGAAAATGACTGACCTACCATCCTCTTAGGGCTGGCTGAAATTAGCGATAGCCAGTCAAACATGATGGTTTGATTACAATCCAACCCGGGTAAGAACCGAATGCTACCAAACAAGCATGATTTCCAGGCGGAAATGCAGTTCATAATGAGCTACTTCTATTGTGTCAAAGAATTTAGACGAGGGGTGGTGCCGATGGGAGGGATAGGTGCTTGGCTGACGATCGTCGGTAAGCGATCGCCAAAGTTACTAACCTGGCAACTATATAGCCCTGTATTGTTGCTGGCACTGGTTATGATCACGGGCATAGAACAGGGATTGAGCAACGTGACGATCACCCAAACTCAACCGTCGGTTACGGCTCAAGTTCTCCCATCGCCTCGTGCCACTCCCCAGGGGGCTCAGATCGTGCTGAATGGTCGGACGTTGCCCGTCAACTGGATGCAGTGGCAGGCGACGACGGGTAGCCCCCTGCGGACGGGAATTAGTGATATGGGCTTGATGCAAGCGATCGGCATCGACCTGCTGAATACCGAAGATGCCACCAAACAGCCGGTGCAATGGTTTTCGCCGCTAACGACCAACTCACAAACCTTGCCAACGCGATTTGCCAATGGGTTTCGCTACCTCGATATTACGGATTTGGCGCAGCAAGTGGGGTGGCGAATGCAGGTAAGTGGTAACACCTTGCAAATTACCAGTCCCGCCGCCAAAGTTCTGGCATTGCGTCAAGGCAAACAACCCTGGGGCGATCGCTTAGTTTTGGATCTCGATCGTGCGGCTCCCTGGCAGGTGGATCCCCAAGCTCAAGAAGTAATTCTGACGGTGGACGCTCAAATTGCTCCCACAGTTTTGCAAGCATTTCGAGCGAGTGCTGGAAATCTAGTGCAGTCCGTGAAGTTGGAATCGGCAACGAATCAAACTCGCATCCGTTTAGGAGTGCCTGCTGGATTACGCCCCCGGGTCTGGACACTAGCGGCTCCCAATCGCATCATTATTGATGTTCGTCCCGATGCTTTGGTGGAACGATCGCTCCTATGGTCGCCCGGATTACGGTGGCGGCAGCAACTGGTCACCTTAGGAGCCGATCGGTTTCCCGTGGTGTGGCTAGAAGTGAATCCCCGTCAGCCCGGATTAAGTGTGCGTCCGATCCTACCGAATCCAACCACGATGACGGGAACGGCTCCACTGCTGCAAACAGCCCGACAGAACCAGGTAGCCGCCGCCATTAATGGAGGCTTTTTCAATCGCAATAATCAACTCCCCCTGGGAGCCGTGCGCCGGGACGATCGCTGGTTCTCAGGCCCAATTCTGAACCGAGGCGCGATCGCCTGGAACGCCGCCGGAGAAACCAAGTTCGATCGGCTGACCTTACAGGAGACGGTGATCACCACCACAGGACAACGCTTGCCGTTAACCCATCTCAACAGTGGTTATGTGCAGGCGGGGATTGCCCGCTATACCCCTGACTGGGGGGCGACGTACCTACCCATGACGGACAATGAAATCCTGATCACCGTTCAGGGCAACCGAGTCGTGGGTCAGCAGACGATCGCCAAAGCTGGCAGTCCTCCAATTCCGGTTCCGGCGGATGGTTACTTATTAGTGCTGCGATCGAATCAGAGTGCAGCGAGCGCTTTTATCCCAGGTAGCCTATTGACCCTGGAAAGTACCACGAATCCACCCGATTTTGCCCGTTATCCTCATATCGTGGCGGCGGGTCCCCTGTTACTGCAAAACCGCCAGGTTGTCTTGAATGCCCAAGCCGAGCAATTTAGTAATGCCTTCACGATCGAAAAAGCAGTTCGGAGTGCGATCGGTCGAATGGCGAATGGCAATCTCCTGATTGTAACGGCGCATCATCGGTTGGGTGGAGCCGGTGCCACGTTGACGGAAATGGCTCAACTGATGCAGCAGTTAGGCGCGATCGATGCAGTCAATCTCGATGGTGGCAGTTCGACGACGCTGTATCTAGGTGGGCAAATCCTCGATCGTCCAGCTCGGACAGCCGCCAGGGTCCATAACGGTATTGGTATTTTTATCCAACCTTAGTGAAATCACGGAGATTATCCCAGCGATCGTGGATACCAGCTACTAAACTGTCTACTCCATCTAGAGGCTTGGGGCAGGTCATTTATCGTTGTTTACAGAGGGTTGCTGCCATAGAAATAGCCTGGATGGTCTGTGGAGACTATCCTTTATCGAGGAATAAAGGTTTGGTGAAGCCGCAAGATTACAGAGGAAGATTCAATGTGAATTCGGTTAATCTTGGTTCGTTCATGCTGACATCGGCTGAGCGAGATTTGTTATGGTTAGCGTCGAGATCCCTCTTGCTGACGATCGCTCCCATAGCCCCTTGCTGATTTAACCGTTGCATCTGCCATCCCTTCTCAGTTTTTTATCCAGGAGAAAATATCGTGGTTCAAGCTCAGGAAATCCAGCCAGTTTCTAGCTCTCCATTACAACCTTCCCCGCATAAAGGTGTGGCAGCAACGGAATTACGCCCCTGGGGATCGTTCACGGTACTCGAAGAAGGACGGGGATATAAAATTAAGCGGATTGAAGTCAAGCCCGGACATCGGCTCAGCCTGCAAATGCATCACCACCGCAGCGAACACTGGATTGTGGTGTCGGGTACCGCTAAAGTGCTGTGTGGAGAAGGAGAGCATATTCTCAACAGTAATCAGTCTACTTATGTGCCACAATGCACTCCCCATCGGCTGGAAAATCCTGGTGTGATTCCTTTAGTGCTGATTGAAGTGCAAAACGGTGAATATTTAGGGGAAGACGATATCATCCGGTTTCAAGATGATTACGCCCGGACTAATGCCTAACTGCTCGCTCGAAATGGCATCTTGATCGTCAGTAAGGAGTCCGCTCAGTTGTAGGATTGAACTGGCGTGATAACTCAATAATGATTCGATCATGATTCAGCTTAGTCCCGCAGCCGCCAACGAAGTAAAACGCCTCAAGTCCAAGCGTCACGACAGTCAGTTGTGCCTGCGTTTAGGGGTGCAGTCTAGTGGTTGTTCTGGCTTTTCCTATGCTATGGGGTTAGATCACCAAGTCCGAACTGACGATCGGGTGTATGAGAGTGGTGGAATTCAAATCGTGGTCGATGATGCTAGCCTGAACTATTTGGACGGATTGCTAATTGATTACTCAGAGGATTTGATGGGGGGAGGGTTTCGCTTCCACAATCCCAATGCCGGACAAACCTGTGGTTGTGGCAATTCCTTCTCACTCCGTCAGTCGTCGGTTTAACGTTTGGTCGTCACCTTAACGTTGTGAATTGAATCAATCGGCAATCTATACGGGCCGGTTTAGCCGAATCAATCCCTCTCCTCCAAAGCTATTAGCTGCCAAAACCCGTCCCTACCAAAACTCGAACTGATTGAATTCCCATTCCCTGCGCAGCGGATAGATTCACTTCCCAAGGAGGCTATCCGCTGTTGCGTTGTGACGGTTGTGGTGACAGTACTGAATCACTTGATTGACATTTCAGCTTCTGAGTTGATACAATTGGCATTTGGAAAAATTAGTCGGAATTACTCGCACACTCCCCAACATGCCCACTATCCAGCAACTCATTCGTAGTGAACGCCAAAAAACTCTAAAGAAAACCAAATCTCCCGCTTTAAAGAGTTGCCCTCAGCGTCGTGGTGTTTGCACAAGGGTTTACACTACAACTCCCAAAAAGCCTAATTCTGCTTTAAGAAAGGTTGCCCGGGTTCGGTTAACCTCCGGTTTTGAGGTAACGGCTTACATTCCCGGTATCGGTCATAATTTGCAGGAACACTCTGTTGTGATGATTCGGGGTGGACGTGTGAAAGATCTGCCCGGTGTTCGCTACCATATTATCCGAGGCACTCTTGATACGGCTGGCGTGAAGGATCGTAAGCAAGGTCGCTCTAAGTATGGAGCGAAGCGTCCTAAAGCAAAAGCTTAAGCTGTTTAACGGATCAAGCTAGTACATTTTCACTCTGGGCTGCCGCTTCTATAGTCACGCCAGTTCTGAAATCTGTCATAATGCCAAGTTTCAGGGTGTTGTCGTGGCTCACACTGCTGTCTAGGCTTGTTTCTAGTTAAGTTTTTCGTTGTCATTTGTTCTAAACACTATCTTCCTGTTCTGTAACATCCAAAAGGCTGACTATGTCCCGTCGTACTGTTATCCAAAAGCGCCCTGTTCCTCCTGATCCGGTTTATAATTCTCGCCTTGTCAGCATGATGGTACGGCGGATTATGCGGAGTGGTAAAAAATCACTCGCGAATCGCATCATTTATGATGCCTTTGAAACCATCAAGCAACGGACTGGCACAGATCCGATCGAAGTATTTGAACGGGCTGTGAAGAATGCAACACCGCTCGTTGAGGTGAAGGCACGTCGGGTAGGGGGCGCTACCTATCAAGTTCCGGTTGAAGTGCGTTCAGATCGTGGTACTGCCTTAGCCCTACGGTGGCTGATTCAGTTTTCGCGGCAGCGGGCAGGTCGGACGATGGCAGGTAAGTTAGCCAACGAACTGATGGATGCAGCGAACGAGACAGGAAGTGCGATTCGTAAGCGGGAAGAGACCCACCGGATGGCAGAAGCAAACAAGGCGTTTGCCCACTATCGCTACTAAGCTCGTAGTCAGTTTGCAGAGATTCAGTCTGTAGGACGATTTCTGAGCAGAACATTTTTTTGGTTTAATAGTCCCGCGCTGTTGACTCAGACGGGTGCTGGGTTTTGAAATGCCAGTCTGGCTGGCGGATGGCTAGGGAGTGAGTGCTCGTCCCTCTATGGCAATCAAAAAAGTATAAAATCTTAACAGAGCAGTAACGCAATAACTATTGCGGCAGAGACTAAGGAGGTAGTTGTGCCACGTACTGTCCCGCTCGAATTAGTTAGAAATATCGGGATTGCCGCTCACATTGATGCTGGCAAAACAACAACAACAGAGCGGATTCTGTTTTATTCTGGCGTGGTTCACAAAATTGGTGAAGTCCACGAGGGAACTGCTACTACGGATTGGATGGAGCAGGAGCGGGAGCGAGGCATTACCATTACCGCTGCCGCGATTAGTACCTCATGGACTCGTCGGGATCCATCGAATCCAACCAAGCCACTAGCTGGAGAGCCGGAGTACAAGATTAATATCATTGATACTCCAGGGCACGTAGACTTCACGATCGAGGTAGAACGCTCCATGCGAGTGCTAGATGGCGTAATTGCTGTCTTTTGCTCGGTGGGTGGAGTTCAACCTCAGTCTGAAACGGTATGGCGGCAAGCCGATCGCTATAGCGTTCCTCGGATCGTCTTTGTCAATAAGATGGATCGAACCGGGGCGAATTTCTACAAGGTCTATGGGCAAATCCGCGATCGCTTGCGGGCGAATGCTGTGCCGATCCAACTGCCGATTGGTAGCGAAGATCAACTGCGTGGGATTGTCGATCTCGTTCGGATGAAGGCTTACATCTACAAGAATGATATCGGTACAGATATTCAGGAAGCAGACATTCCTGAGGATGTACAGGAGCAAGCCGAAGAGTTTCGCCTCAAGCTGGTGGAATCCGTAGCTGAAACCGATGATGCCTTGATGGAGAAATACCTGGAAGGCGAAGATCTGACTGAGGCTGAAATTAAAGCAGCACTGCGTAAAGGGACGATTGATGGCTCGATCGTGCCGATGCTGTGTGGCTCTGCCTTCAAAAACAAGGGTGTCCAGTTGGTGCTGGATGCGGTGATTGATTACCTACCCTCTCCATTAGATGTTCCAGCCATTCAAGGCACTTTATCGGATGGTAGCTCTACCGAGCGCCAAGCCGATGATGAAGCCCCGCTCTCGGCTCTGGCATTTAAGGTGATGTCAGATAAGTTTGTGGGTCGCCTCACCTTCGTGCGAGTGTACTCCGGGGTGTTGAAGAAAGGCACTTATGTTCTGAATTCAACTAAGAACAAAAAAGAGCGGGTTTCCCGGTTAATTGTGTTGAAAGCAGACGATCGGATTGATGTCGAAGAGTTGCGGGCAGGGGATTTGGGTGCTATCCCAGGTCTATCGAATACCCTCACAGGAGATACCCTCTGTGCTGAAGACTCTCCGGTGATTCTGGAATCGCTATTTATTCCAGAACCTGTGATCTCGGTAGCCGTGGAACCGAAGACGAAGCAGGATATGGAGAAACTCTCCAAGGCACTGCAAGCGTTATCTGAGGAAGATCCAACGTTCCGAGTCAGTGTCGATGCGGAGACGAACCAAACGGTGATTGCTGGGATGGGTGAACTTCACCTGGAAATCCTGGTCGATCGCATGTTGCGGGAGTTTAAAGTTGAAGCGAATGTCGGTGCTCCTCAGGTCGCTTACCGGGAAACCGTGCGTAAGCCAGTTCGTACCGAAGGTAAGTTTGTTCGTCAGAGTGGTGGTAAGGGGCAGTACGGTCACGTGGTGATTGAACTAGAACCCGGTGAGCCTGGTAGTGGGTTCGAGTTTGTCTCTAAAATTGTTGGTGGTGCTGTTCCTAAGGAATATATCTCTCCGGCTGAACAAGGGATGAGAGAAGCCTGTGAGTCTGGCATTTTAGCTGGCTATCCAGTGATTGATGTCAAAGCCACATTGGTGGATGGCTCGTACCACGAAGTAGACTCTTCAGAAATGGCATTCAAGATTGCTGGATCAATGGCGATTAAGAATGCTGTGATGAAAGCATCTCCTGTCTTGCTAGAGCCGATGATGAAAGTTGAGGTGGAAGTTCCGGATGATTTCATTGGGAACGTCATTGGTGACCTGAACTCTCGTCGGGGTCAAATTGAAGGACAGGATAATGAGGGTGGAATTGCCAAAGTAACTGCAAAGGTTCCATTGGCAAAGATGTTTGGATATGCTACAGATATCCGAACCAAGACCCAGGGTCGGGGAATCTTCTCGATGGAGTTTAGCAACTACGACGAGGTGCCCCGTAGCGAGGCCGAAGCAATCATCGCTAAAAGTAAAGGGAACGCATAATCAGGAAAAGGAACGCATAACTCATGGCACGTGCAAAGTTTGAACGGACTAAACCTCACGTCAACATTGGTACCATCGGTCACGTTGACCATGGTAAAACGACACTCACGGCTGCCATTACCATGACCCTGGCTGCCCTGGGTCAGGCGGCGGCTAAAAAGTATGATGAAATTGATGCTGCACCGGAAGAAAAGGCTCGTGGTATCACCATCAATACGGCTCACGTAGAATATGAAACGGCTGAGCGTCACTATGCTCACGTTGATTGCCCCGGACACGCTGACTATGTGAAGAACATGATCACGGGTGCGGCTCAAATGGACGGTGCCATTCTGGTGGTGTCGGCCGCCGATGGTCCGATGCCTCAAACGCGGGAACACATTCTGCTGGCTAGACAGGTTGGTGTACCCAGGCTTGTTGTCTTCTTAAACAAGAAAGACATGGTCGATGATGACGAACTGCTAGAACTGGTGGAACTGGAAGTGCGTGAACTTCTCAGTTCCTACGAGTTCCCTGGCGATGATATCCCGATCGTGGCTGGTTCTGCTCTGCAAGCTCTGGAAGCTATGGTGGCTAATCCCAAGTTGAAGCGGGGCGAAAATGAGTGGGTTGATGCGATCTACCAACTCATGGATGAAGTGGATGCTTACATCCCCACGCCTGAACGGGAAGTTGACAAGCCGTTCCTGATGGCAGTTGAAGACGTGTTCTCGATTACGGGTCGGGGAACGGTAGCAACGGGTCGGATTGAGCGGGGTTCTGTCAAGCTCAACGACAAGATTGAGATCGTTGGCATTCGCCCGACTCGTGAAACGGTGGTTACCGGGATCGAGATGTTCAAGAAGAGCTTGGAAGAAGGGATGGCGGGTGATAACGCTGGCATCCTGATGCGGGGGATTCAAAAGGCGGATATTGAGCGGGGCATGGTATTGGCGAAGCCCGGTTCCATTACCCCTCATACCAAGTTTGAATCTGAGGTGTACATTCTCAAGAAAGAGGAAGGTGGTCGCCACACTCCGTTCTTCCCCGGCTACAAGCCTCAATTCTATGTGCGTACCACCGATGTGACAGGTACCATCAGCGACTTCACGGCAGATGATGGTTCTGCTGCCGAAATGGTGATGCCCGGTGACCGGATTAAGATGACTGTGGAACTGATCAACCCGATCGCGATTGAGCAAGGAATGCGCTTTGCAATTCGTGAAGGTGGTCGTACCGTTGGTGCCGGTGTCGTTGCTAAGATCCTGAAGTAGTTCCCGTTTCTGTCTATTAGCGGCTCAATCTTGCTTGTTAATAGCGGTAGGGCTTAAGAATATTTGGCTTGGCTCAATTCAGGGTCAAGCCAAATATTCTGCGGTAGCCCATCTGGCTAACTTTAATGGCTTGTCTGTTTGTTCAGAACCTTGACAATTTGAGTGGTATTTATGGCAACGATTCAACAACAGAAGATTCGGATTCGGCTGAAAGCATTTGATCGGCGGTTGTTAGACGCTTCCTGCGAAAAAATTGTTGATACTGCGAATCGCACAAATGCAACCGCGATCGGTCCAATTCCATTACCGACTAAGCGCCGGATCTATTGCGTTTTGCGTTCACCTCACGTAGATAAAGATTCGCGTGAACACTTTGAAACTCGGACGCATCATCGCATCATTGATATTTATCAACCTTCGTCTAAAACAATTGACGCATTGATGAAACTGGACTTGCCAGCAGGTGTTGATATTGAAGTTAAACTCTAGTGTGCTAACGCACCGAATGGTTGCTCATAGTTCTAGTGCTAGGACGGGATTTAAGTGGTGACAAATTAGGCGATTTCTGGGAGAAAAGATACCTCGGTTGTAGGGGTAGGTTTCGTTGAAAAGGCTGCTGCATCCGGCAAGCGATCTGCTAAACCTGCCCTTACAGGTATTTTGTTTTCTAAAAATCGCTTTAAAACCCGTTTCTAGAATTTGATCTGCAATGGACTTATCGTGTATGGGCGATCTGAAAGGTTGTCTCCGGCTTTCCTGGTTCAGCTGGGTGATCCGTGGGCATCGCGATCTGCTCCCAAAATAACTAGCACTTCTGAGGGAATCGCTCTGAGAAGTGCTTTTTCGCTGCTAATCCATACGCGAGATGGGCTAGAGTAGAACAAGAACGGCTGTCTTTACTAATTAACGAATGGCATCCTCTTCCTCGATCGCAGTCCGAGAACTTCCGTTATTTCCCCTGCCAGAAGTGGTTTTATTCCCAGGACGACCACTGCCCCTGCATATTTTTGAATTTCGCTATCGGATTATGATGAACACGATCCTGGAAACGGATCGACGATTTGGTGTCCTCATGTGGGATCAGGTGCAAGGTAAGCCAGCCGCTGTAGGATGCTGTGCTGAAATTGTTCGATTTCAACGGTTGCCAGATGATCGCATGAAGATTCAAACATTGGGGCAACAGCGGTTTCGAGTTCTGGAATATGTGCGAGAGAAGCCCTATCGGGTTGGCTTAGTTGAGTGGATCGAAGATCACCCGAGTGAGCAAGATTTACGTCCTTTGGCGGGGAATGTGGCGCAGTTGCTCCAAGATGTGGTGCGGTTATCGGCAAAACTAACGGAACAAGATATTGAATTGCCAGAAACAATGCCGGATCTGCCGCTGGAACTGTCCTACTGGATTGCCAGTAACCTGTATGGGGTAGCAGATGAGAAGCAATCGCTCTTAGAAATGCAGAATACCGCCGCCCGGTTAGAGCGAGAAGCGGAAATTTTGACTTCCACCCGCAACTATTTAGCGGCTCGGACGGTGTTGAAGGAAACTTTTACCGATCCATCGATGTAACTGGATATTGGCTGCGATCGTTAACGTGAGTCGCATTGAGACTAAGGTGCCCGTTACAAAGAGGTTGACGGGGCTGGGACAGGTTGCAGACTTGCAAAGCTCACCCTAATCAACTTGCTGGTGTGCAGTGACCGATTGATTTCATTGGACAACCACGAAGTTGATTAGATAGAGGCTGTTGAAATAGGTTTGATAAGTCGGTTAACCCAGCTTGAGGATGTCATGGGTCGCTATTCGCTAGATGATTGATAGTGTTGCGTTGTCTAGCGCACCATAATCTCCTGAGAAATTAATTGAATGAGATGCCAGACTATATTCTACTAGCGAGCAGTTAAAGCATATATTCTGTATAGTGGATCACTCCAGGGGCGAACTTAATCAAATTTTTTTAGTGATATAGGCATTTTTTAAAGTTTTAGGTTTTCTCAATCGGCTTTTCTCTATAAAAACGATTTGAGGCTATGGTTGGTATTAGCAATTTAGGGAATTTCACGTAGGTTGTTGTCTCTTACGTTCCTTGACTCACGGTAGAAATTCCCAGATGCGGTAGGTCGCTACCAATTTCAGGTAATAAGATTTATGAAAATAACGTTTGTGAATCCTGTTCCAAACTTGACAGGTGGAATGCGTGTCGTTGCCATCTATGCCAGTCTGTTACAAAAGCTTGGTCATGATGTTTGCTTAGTTGCTGTACCTCCGCCTCAACCAACGCTCAAGGAACGAATCAAATCTGTCCTAAGACGAGAGCCGTTAGTGCCAGCACAGATGCAACTGGATCACTTTGAGCGGTTAGGGCTGACCTGTCACATCCTGGAGCAACACCGACCTGTGACGACGGATGACCTGCCCGATGCTGACATTGTTATTGCAACCTGGTGGCAAACCGCCAATTGGGTCGCGAAGCTAGCTCCATCGAAGGGAGCCAAGGTTTATTATATCCAACATTATGAAACATTTGATTACTTATCTCAGGAGGCAGTAGAAGCAACCTATCGGCTGCCATTGCATAAGATTACGGTGGCGAATTGGATTCGCGATTTACTGATGCTGCGGTTTGGCGATCGCAAGGTCTGTGTTGTTCCTCCCAGTGTAGATACTCAACAGTTCTTTGCCCCAGAGCGTGATAAGCAAGTGGTGACAACGTTTGGTATGTTGTACAACACGACTACCTGGAAAGGCTGTGATATTGCACTGAAAGCGTTAGAGTTGGCGGCTCAACAAGTACCTGACCTGCGCTTGGTTGCCTTTGGATTTGGTCATCCTTTAGATGTACCCTTTCTAACGAACGTCCAATACAATCCTCATCCTCAACAACATCAACTGCGAGAGTACTACTCATCCTGTGATGCTTGGTTATTTCCGAGTCGCTATGAAGCTGTAGGTCTACCCATCTTAGAAGCGATGGCTTGTCGTACTCCAGTGATTGGCACCCCGATCGGGATTGCCCCGGAAATGCTCAGCGATGGGGCGGGGATTTTAGTCAAACCAGACGATCCAGAAGATATGGCACGGGCGATCGCCCAAATTTGTCATTGTTCTAATGCCACCTGGAAAATGATGTCTGACACGGCTTATCACAAAGTGATGAACTACACATGGGAAGATGCGGCCAGACAGTTTGAAGCGGCTTTATATCATGCGGTCGATCGGGTGAAAGTGTCCACCTAATTTTGCCATGACTTCAGGGCAAGCGGTTCTCAGGAACTTTCGGTATACTGGGCAGTGCAAGGAGACTTGAGTATCAGTATCTCCAGCAGGGATTGATCGACTGTTAAATCCACTGTGGCAAGGGCCTGGGGTCTGTCAGTGGTGCAATCCCTGCAACCGCCGATCGCAGCTAGAGGACTGAATTTGTTGTGGCAGTTGCCGTTGAAACATTATTAACTCCAGAAATTCTTCGACCCGCCCGTTATTTGGGCAATGAAATGGGGGCGGTGCATAAGCCCTGGGAGTCGGCATCGGTTCGTTGGGCGTTGACCTATCCTGAGGTTTATGAGGTAGGAGCGTCGAATTTAGGGCACTTCATCCTCTACAGCATTTTAAATGTGCAACCCCGACAGTTATGCGATCGGGCATATTTACCGGCTCCTGACTTGGCGGCAAAATTACGGGCTACCCAAACCCCTCTATTTGCCGTGGAATCCCGTCGGGGTCTAACGGACTTTGATATTTTGGGGTTCAGCCTCAGTTATGAATTAGGCGCAACTAATATTCTGGAAATGTTAGCGCTGGCGGAAATTCCGCTGACTGGGCGAGAACGGCTGGCGACCAATCGCTGGGATGTTGCTCAGGGTAGTTATCCCCTGATTTTTGCGGGTGGACAAACCGCTACTTCTAATCCGGAGCCTTACGCTGAGTTTTTTGACTTTATTGCGCTCGGGGATGGCGAGGAATTACTGCCGGAAATTGGGCTGATTGTCGAAGAAGGTAAGGTAGCAGGGTTGACCCGTGAGCAACTGCTGTTGGATTTGGCGCAGGTACCCGGAGTTTATGTGCCTCACTTTTATGACATGGCTCCGGATGGTTCTGTGCATCCCAATCATCCCGAGGTACCAGAGCGAGTGTTGCGGCGGGTCGCTACTCCCATGCCAGCCTACTCGATCGGACCTGTCCCTTATATTGAAACCATTCACGATCGCCTGACGGTGGAAATTCGGCGGGGGTGTACCCGGGGTTGTCGGTTTTGCCAACCGGGAATGCTGACCCGTCCCGCTCGGGATGTGGAACCTGAAGCGGTGATTGAAGCGATCACGGAAGGGATGCGAGCCACTGGGTATAACGAGTTTTCGCTGCTATCCCTCAGTTGTTCCGATTATCTAGCGCTACCAGCCGTTGGGATGGAGATTAAGAATCGGCTGAAGGATGAAAACGTTACCCTTTCCTTACCAAGCCAACGGGTCGATCGCTTTGATGAAAATATTGCTAACATCCTGGGTGGAAACCGACCTACGGGGATTACCTTTGCTCCGGAGGCTGGGACACAGCGCTTACGCGACATCATTAACAAAGGCTTGACCAACGAGGAACTGCTGCGGGGAGTCAAAACAGCCTATGAACAGGGATGGAGTAAGGTCAAACTCTACTTCATGATTGGCTTGCCCGGAGAGACGGATGTGGATGTGCTGGGCATTGCTGAAACGGTGCGCTGGTTACAGCGAGAATGCTGGATCAAAGGTCGCAAGCCCCTTGCCTTTAATCTGACCATTTCTAACTTTACGCCCAAACCCCATACTCCGTTTCAGTGGCATTCGGTGTCTACGGCGGAGCTAGAACGGAAACAAGCCTTGTTAAAAGCCGAGTTTCGCCGTCTTCGCGGTTTAAAGGTTAACTTCACCGATGTGCGCATTTCGGCAATGGAAGATTTTGTCGGACGGGGCGATCGCCGTTTAGCTCCGGTGATCCGACGGGCGTGGGAACTGGGGGCAGGGATGGACTCCTGGATGGAAAGCCTGGATCGGGCTTTTTCTGCTTGGACTCAGGCGATCGCGGAGGCTGACTTGACCTGGAAATATCGCCAGGTGGAACAGGGAGAATGGAATGTCTTTGCCACTCAGGACGTGGGTGACAATCGCCTAGAGTCAAGTGATTCAGAAGCTGCTCGCCCCTATCTTAGTCTGGAGATACCGCTACCCTGGGATCATCTGGATACAGGAATCGATAAACAGTGGTTGCAGGATGACTTACAACGGGCATTGGCGACGGCAACGGTGCCGGATTGCTCGTTTGATGGCTGTTCTCACTGTGGCGTGTGTGGGTTAGATTTTGGTCATAACGTTGTTGTTCCTCCCCAACCCATTCCCAGTTTTGCCGGACAGTTTCAACCGAACCAGCAACGAGTACAACGAATCCGAGTCTGGCTGGGCAAACAGGGTGACATGGCATTAGTCAGCCATCTGGATCTGATGCGGTTGTTCGATCGCGCGGTTCGGCGGGCTGCCCTACCGATCGCGTTTACGGGCGGCTTCCATCCCAATCCACGGATTATTCCAGCCAATGCCCTACCGTTAGGGGTGACCAGTTCGGGTGAGATTGTTGACTTTGAACTGACCGAGGCGATCGCAGTTACAGAGTTTCGAGAGCGGTTAGCGGCTCAACTACCGCCAAACCTACCGATCTATCAGGCGGAAGCGGTGGATATCCAGGCTCCCGCCGCCACCCAATCCCTGACGCAAGCCGAATATGTGATTACGATCGGTCTAGTTTTTTCCACGGATGATCAGGCAACTGATCCAGCCGCACCTATGTCAGAACCGACTGACTCGGACTGGCACCATTGGGTAGATACCCTATTGGCAAGCGAGGCAATTTGGATAGAACATACCACCAAATCCGGCAAGGTGCAGTCGATTAATTTGCGCGATCGGTTATTTGACCTGCAACTCGCATCAATCTCTCCTGAAGTTACATTTCGTTACATCGGTAGTTGCCGGAATGATGGTACGTTACTCCGTCCTGAACAGGTAGTACACATGTTAGAACAGGTTTCTGAGCGACCCTTACAACTCCTGAATACTCATCGCCAACGGTTAATTTTGACCGATGCTTTCCCTGTATCCATGATGGATTCGTGAATTTTAGTGGCAGAGAAATCTCTGCACGTTATAATGCTTTTCAATAGAGGCTGTTGTGGACTGGAGACTCCCAGGGATACCGCTGGATAGCTCAGTGTTTAGTATTTAGACACAGCTTACCTCAGGCTTTTTCTTTAATTCGCCAGTCTTGGTGTCCGATGAATGGGCATCTTGAATTTAAGCACTGACTGTAGTTAGTTTTACCGTCTATCACCGCACTCAACTACCTTGAGGCGGCTAGGCTCTCCCTCACCTCAAGACGGGAGTGTCCGAATCTGTCTTATGTGTAGTTCTAGGGCTTCTATCTGAACGTAATAATGTCCACCAAAGCACAGGCGGGGAGCCAGAGATGTCCTTAGTCCTCGTGATTGCTCATTCTTGAGGAAACTGAATGCCAAAGCAAATTATTATCGCAGAGCAGCATCGCATCGCTGCCGTTTTTTCCGAAGAACAAATCCAAGAATTGATTGTGGCAACGGGTAGCCATCAAGTTAGCGATATTTATCTTGGTGTAGTCGAAAATGTTTTACCTGGAATTGATGCCGCGTTTGTGAATATTGGGGATTCTGAACGCAATGGGTTTATTCATGTGAGTGACTTAGGGCCGTTAAGACTGCGGCGCACGGCGGGTTCAATTACAGAATTACTGGTGCCCCAACAAAAAGTGTTGGTGCAGGTGATGAAGGAGCCGACGGGCAACAAAGGCCCACGCCTGACCGGAAATATCTCGTTGCCGGGTCGCTATTTGGTGATGATGCCCTATAACAAAGGGGTGAATTTATCGCGCCGGATTCGGAATGAAAATGAGCGGAATCGCTTACGGGCATTGGCAATTTTGATTAAACCGGCAGGCATGGGTCTGGTCGTGCGAACCGAAGCCGAGGGGATGCCAGAGGAAGCGATTATTGAGGATCTGGAAAATCTTCAGCGGCAGTGGGAAGCGATTCTCCAGGAGGCGACATCAACGCGGGCACCAGCGCTGTTGAATCGGGATGATGATTTTATTCAACGCGTGTTGCGGGATGTCTACAGTGCCGATGTTAACCGCATTGTCGTGGATTCCCATACTGGCTTGAAACGAGTCAAGCAACAGTTAATGAACTGGGGTGGGGGCAGAATGCCGCAGGGGGTGTTTATTGATCACCACCGAGATCGGATTGCCATCCTGGAATATTTCCGAATTAATGCGGCAATTCGTGAAGCTTTGAAGCCGCGAGTAGACTTGCCCTCTGGTGGCTACATTATTATCGAGCGCACAGAAGCGTTAACGGTGATTGATGTTAACTCAGGCTCGTTTACGCGATCGGCAACCGCCCGTGAAACCGTATTGTGGACGAATTGTGAAGCGGCGACGGAAATTGCCCGCCAATTACGCCTCCGGAACATCGCTGGGGTGATTGTTGTGGACTTTATTGATATGGAGTCCCATCGAGACAAACTCCAAGTTTTGGAGCATTTCAATAAAGCACTGCGAGCTGACAAAGCCCGTCCTCAGATTGCCCAATTGTCTGAACTGGGGTTGGTAGAGCTAACCCGCAAGCGGCAGGGCAAAAATATCTATGAGTTGTTTGGGCGAACCTGTCCGCAGTGTGGTGGTTTAGGGCATTTAGGGCATCTGCCGGGTGAACCGGAGGAAAGTGTTGGGGATCTAGTTGAACGCACCGCACTGCCAGCATTCCCAGAGTATCGCCCGGTAGAACGCAATGCGGAAGGACGCGGACGGGGGCGAGAAAACCGTGAGCCTGGATTGCCCGATATTCCGGTGTCTGGTGGTTTAGTGTGGGAAGACCGCAGTTATGATGAAGAGTCACCGGATTTACAGGAGCTAACCCATCATCCGAGCTATCAAGAGATGGGAGCGAATCGTCGTCGTCGTCGTCGTCGGGTTGGGGAAGATTTGCCGCCGGGTCGGGAACAACGCCGGGGCAGTTGGGATGATAGTCGAGCATCAGGAAGTCCACTGCCGCCGCCGGAGTTGGCAACAAGTCCAGAGCTTGAACCTGATGGTGATGAGTTTGCTACGGATGATCTACCTGTGGTACGGAGTCGGCGATCGGAGCCACCAACTCGGGGTGGTCGGGGTCGCGGTCGTTCTGGGAAAACCCTTCCGCCTGCAGCAGGTAAGGAGTTTGTCCCTCCTGGACGAGAGGTAGAGCCTCTGCAAGAAAGTGCTTCTGGAGTTTCAGAACCGAGTTCATTCCCTCCGATCGAAGAAAAACGGGGACGATCGAAGCGGGATGGCAATAAGCTGCCAGCAACTCCTCCAGAGGTGGTAGCCGTAGAAATGACTCCAGAGGAGCAGGAAGTGTTTGCCTGGATGGGGGTTTCGCCCCTAGTGCTATCCAACCAGGAAGTGAAAAATCCGAAATCGGCAGTCGTTTCTGTGGTTCTGCCTGGTCAGGCTTCAACTCCACCGGCGATCGTGTCTGTTCGATCTCCCGAGGAGCCGCCGCGAGGGAGTGCGCCTCTACCGACGAGTGCTGCCTCCAGTTCTGCTGATGATACAGAGCCATCTGCTGATGAGTCTGCGGCTGAGGCAACCGGTGAACCAGACCTAACGGATAGCAATGCTGTTAATCGCCGCCGTCGTCGTCGATCGTCGGCAACGGCGCATGATTGATGCGTGAGAGGTCGTGATGCCACGCTCTACCCCTAGCCAGCAGCTTGCTATTCCAGGATTGACGGAATGGAAAGAGTCCTACCAGACGATCGCTGGAGTGGATGAGGTTGGGCGTGGTGCTCTGTTTGGCCCTGTGGTCGCTGCCGCCGTGATTCTGCCGGAGGCTGCCGTTCAGCCCTTACTGGTCGCTGGAGTGACTGATAGTAAACAACTTTCGGCAGATCAACGGACTCAACTCGCGATCCAGATTCCACAACTGGCGCTAGATTGCCGGATTGGCTATGCGTCAGTACGGGAGATCGATCGCTTAAATATCCTGCAAGCGTCGTTGCTGGCAATGAAACGCGCGATTTTGCGACTGAAGGTGCAGCCTGATCTCTGTCTGGTGGATGGTAATCAACGGATTCCTGGACTAGAGATACCCCAACAGACGATCGTCAAAGGGGATCAACGGTCTTTAGCGATCGCGGCGGCCAGTATTCTGGCTAAGGTCTGGCGGGATAGTTTGATTACCCGACTGGCAGTGAAATATCCCCAATATGATTTAGGGCGAAATAAAGGGTATGGCACACCGTCGCATCGGCTGGCTCTGAGCCAATATGGGGCATCCTGCTACCATCGTCGCTCGTTTAGTCCTTGCCGATCGCCTGACCTATCCTCCTATCCGGCTGAGGAGCTTAATGTTGGCTCAAAGCTAGTGTGATGGATCAAAGAGGGATCTGGTCAAGTGCTGGGTCAGGTTGATCAGGCGATCGGACTGTTTGGCGATAACCGACGGACTGGAACCGGTGATTCGGTCGCTGGGTGAGAACCAGCCCACTCCTGGTAATCAACTAAGAGTTGGTGCATCAAACGTTGTTTAATCGTCAGGAGTACGCTTTTTAGTAGACCATTCCCCGTCGTTTCTAGAATGGGTTTGGGCGTAAACATCAGGGGAGGGGGCATTTCTACCGTAACTTCCAGATCGGCTTTGCCAACAAGATAAGTGGTTTGCTTTAACTGCCGTGGCTGCAATTTGCCGACTAAATTCAAGGCAAATCGTTGGTTGATGTATTCAATGCCGCGAATTTCACAACGGACGGAACGGAGGTGGACTGTGCCGTCGGGTTCTGCCCAGACTTGTAAGTCCACGATCGGCTGAAGACTGACCATCATGAAAGATAGCGGTCGCATTTTCAGGCGAAACACTTCTTCACCTAATGGCTCAATCCGGCTAGAAGCCGCCAGGGCATTCACCAAGCGATGCGGTTGGCGAAGGTAGTGCTGAATTGGAATTGGTTGTTCAGCTACCGGAAGTTCAACGGATTGAGAGGCAGTAAAACGAGTATCCATCTGAGGAGCTAAGTAGGAATAAACGGCAACCGGACAATTAGCAACTATGACTAACTTTAAACAATTGTTACAAATATGAAGAGGATTGTGTTTAAGTAAAAATACTATACACCGCTAAGGTTACGACTTTTCGGGATTTTATGCTTGGGTAGGTCGATGCTCGACAGGGTTCAATTCCTGCGGGGGAGTCGATTGCCGAAGACCAACGGTTGATCAATTGACTGAGCTGCTGAAGGCAACTGGTTTGGGAATCATGACACGATGTGAACAATCTGAGAAGTGCTAGGGCTGAACACGGTTTAATCGTATCGTAGGGTGACTTGCAGATTGGGGAGATTATGACTGTATCGATCGCACATTTAGGACCCTCTGGTACTAATGCCGAAACGGCGGCAGTTCAGTATGCCAACTGGTTAAAGCAAGCCTCTGGACAGGATACGGTGTTATGTCCCTGTCCCAGTATTACTCGCACTCTGCAAGTGGTGGCTCAAGGACAGGTGGATGTGGCAGTGGTTCCGGTAGAGAACTCGATCGAGGGGAGTGTGACGACGACTCTGGATACCCTGTGGCAATTGGATCAGTTGCAGATTCAGGGGCAACTGGTATTACCCATTTTTCATGCCCTGATTGCTTATACGGAATCATTAACGGATATTCAAACGGTGTATTCGCACCCGCAAGCGTTGGCACAATGTCAGGTGTGGCTAGAAACGTCCCTGCCAGGAGCGCAACTGATTGCTGTGAATTCAACGGCGGAAGCCGTACAACGGTTGGCACAGGAACCGACGGCGGCAGCAGTAGCTTCGGAACGGGCGGCTCAACTTTACAACGTGCCAGTTTTAACCAGTCCAATCAATGACCATCCAGATAATTGCACTCGGTTTTGGGTGCTGAGTCTACAACCATCACCCGGTGGTGCTTATACGTCTTTAGCCTTTAGTGTGCATGACACACCGGGAGCATTAGTCAAACCCTTACAGGTATTTGCCGATCGTTCAATCAATCTGACTCGGATTGAATCCCGTCCAACGAAGCGATCGTTAGGAGATTATCTATTTTTCATCGATTTAGAGGCTGATGCCCATAGTCCGGCGGTTCAAGAGGCGCTGGAAGATCTCAAACAGCACTACACAGAAACCCTCAAGGTGTTTGGTAGCTACAACATCTTGCCGGCCTCCTGACCAGCCAGTCAATTGACCTATGATTGAGAACTGCTGACTGGTGAAAGGTCGCCCGGTTAACAAGAGAGTTGACGATTAGAGATGGCTAGCAACGGTTGCTTGGCTAATGCCTAAAAACTCGCGGATATGCTGGAGATAGGTCGGGGCATCTTCCAACATGGGGAAGTGAGCCGTGTCGGGAATGACGACGTACTCAATACGATCGTTAAGCTCCGCCGCTTGCCGACCCATTTCAGCCGGGATGATAATATCGCGATCGCCAGAGACAAGTAGGGTAGGAACAGTAATGCGAGCAAATTCCTGCGGCATGATCTCTGTTGCTTTTTTGCTGACGGAGGTAAAAATGGTTCCTAAGGCTGATTCATAGTCCGCCATCAAAAAGTCATCCAGAAAGGCGCGGCTAATGTCGCGAGATAAGGGACGGTGGAGAAACCGCTTCATAAACAGTCTGTCCATGTAAGGCAACCCATATAGCCATCGAGGACGAAACTTAACGACATAACCGCCGAATTTATAGAAGGCATTAAAGGCTTTTTCGTCGTATACAAAAATGCCGTTGCAGGTGAGGATAGCTCGTTCTACCCGTTCGGGATACAAATTGAGAAAAAAGACGGCAACGGAGGCTCCCATCGAATGGGCATTCAGATAAATCCGTTGGATCCCTAACGCATCCAATAATCCTGCCAGATCCTCGGCATAGCTATCTAACTCGTAACTGAGGGGATCCGCCATGACAGAGGTAACGAGGGCTGGAGATTGGGTCGCTGCTGGATTGGATCGTTGCGATCGCCCAAAGCCCCGCATGTCATAGAGTAAGCAGTCAAAGCTATCGGCAATTGCCCGAGCCGTACTCTCCCAGTAGCGGGCTGAACCACCCCAACCATGCTGAAAGACCATGACTGGCTTACCGGTTGGTTCTGAGGTTTTATCTGCGGTAATCCATTCGTAATAATGGTTGAACCCACGCACCTGAATACACGCCATAATGCTCCCACTTGATTCCAATGCTTAGACCCCAAAAACATTGTAGAGACGCGATCGCTCACGTCCCTACAGTGTTCAAATTCGTTAATAAATGGATGGTCAGCGAATTAAGCCGATTCCGGTTTAGGAATGGAGGATGGATGCATCAATAGTTCAGCCGTCGATCGCTTCTCAACCATTTCGCGGGTAATGGTGCAGCGAGTCACATCCTTGCGGGAGGGCAACTCGTACATCACATCCAGCATTAGCTCTTCCACAATACTGCGGAGTGCCCGCGCTCCTGTCTTGCGGCGATAGGCTTCCTGGGCGATCGCCCGTACCGCATCGTGACGAAACTCGAGAATCACATTGTCCATCTTCAGCAGTTTTTGATACTGCTTCACCAGAGCACTCTTCGGTTCAGTCAAGATTGCCGTCAGGGCATCTTCATCCAAGGGGTTGACGACTGCCATAACGGGAACCCGCCCAATGAATTCAGGAATCATGCCAAACTTCACCAGATCATCTGGTTCCAGATGCTTCAGGACATCGGCAGCGCGTTTTTCCTTGGATTGGGTATCTCCCGGTTGAATAAACCCGATCGACTTTTTGCCAATCCGTTGCTCGATCGCTTTGTCTAAGCCGACAAATGCCCCACCACAAATAAACAAGATATTGCTGGTGTCGATCTGGATGCAGTCTTGATAGGGATGTTTCCGACCGCCCTGAGGTGGCACATTGGCGATCGTCCCTTCCAGCATTTTCAGTAAGGCCTGTTGTACGCCCTCACCGGAAACATCGCGGGTAATCGATGGATTTTCACTCTTGCGAGCAATCTTGTCGATCTCGTCAATGTAGATGATGCCGCGTTGAGCCTCTTCCACATCCAGATCAGCGACCTGGAGCAGTCGTAGCAAGATGTTTTCCACATCTTCGCCGACGTAGCCTGCTTCCGTCAGGGTAGTGGCATCCGCAACGGCAAATGGGACATCCAGAATTTCTGCCAGGGTTTGAGCCAGTAGAGTTTTACCGCAACCTGTCGGTCCAATCAGTAAAATATTGGACTTTTGAAGCTCAACAACATCATCTGGCGAGACTTTACCGCTGCCTTTTGCCTGGATAAAACTCAACCGCTTGTAATGGTTGTAAACCGCCACAGAGAGGATTTTCTTGGCATCATCCTGCCCAATCACATGTTCATCCAGATATTTTTTGATTTCTCTGGGCTTGGGAATTTGACTGAGAGAAATGTTCGCCGATCGTGACTTGCGTTTTTCCGAGGATTGCTCCCGCCGAGGCACAGGCTGAGGAGCTGTCGCACTGGAATCAAACAATTCCTCGTCTAGAATCTCGTTACATAAGTCAACACATTCGTCACAAATGTAGACTCCCGGTCCAGCAATCAACTTACGAACTTGCTCCTGAGACTTGCCACAGAAGGAACATTTGAGGTGGGAGTCGTACTTAGACATATCTGCCTCTTACTTAATTGCTGTAACAGCTTCTCCCGTCTTGGGAAGATTATGTTTGGAAATGACCTGATCAATCAACCCATAGTCCTTGGCTTCGACAGCGGACATGAAGAAATCACGTTCCGTATCTGCCTCAATCCGTTCAAACGGTTGCCCAGAATGATAAGACAGTAGCTCATTCAGTGTCCGCTTGTGATAAAGAATTTCTTTAGCCTGAATCTCGATATCCACGGCTTGCCCTTGGGCACCTCCGAGAGGTTGGTGGATCATAATTCGAGAATTAGGCAAAGACATCCGTTTACCATGAGTTCCGGCGGTCAGCAAGAAGGCCCCCATACTGGCAGCCAACCCAAAGCAAATTGTAACGATATCACAGCGAACTTGCTGCATCGTGTCATAAATTGCCATACCGGCTGTGACAGAGCCACCCGGAGAGTTGATGTAAAGCTGAATATCTTTTTCAGGATCTTCGGCTTCCAGGAATAAAAGCTGCGCCACGATCGAATCAGCTACGGCATCATCGATCGGTGTTCCTAGAAACACAATCCGCTCTCTCAGCAGCCGTGAGTAGATGTCAAAGGCACGCTCTCCTCGACCTGCCTGTTCCACGACCATTGGAATCATACTAGCGGGGCTAGGTGAACCAATGTCCAGGGAATTCTGGCTGTGAATCGAATAGTCAGATGAACTGGATAAAAACATAGTGGAGTCGGTCATGGAATGTCGCCGTGGTTCGGGTGTACTGAGTGGTTGCGGTATACCGGGAATATGCGGCGATCGTACTCTTCTATCCAAATTATGCCTCAACTCATCTTGGTCTGGGGGCTGCTGAGCAGGAATCTGTGTCGTCATTTTAGCCTTGGATGACGCTGCTCTGGCAAGCCTACTGAGCAGAGACTTTGCCAGAAATGGCTCCAAGGCTTATTCGTCTGAAGCCGATGAGGATTTTGTTTTGCTAGTTTTACGAGACTTCGTGGCTTTTCCAGAGGCGGTCGCCTCGGAGGATTCTGGGGCTTCAGCCGCAGGCTCAGGGCTGGCAGAGGTCTTCTTCGCTTTGGACTTAGATTTAGTTGTTGGAGACTCAGCCGTACCAGTTTCCTCTGCCGCTTCAGGCTCAACTACTTCAGTCGCCTCAACGGTAATTGTCGTTTCTGTTGCCGTGTCGATCGACGATTCTGCCTCAGAAACTTCTTCTAACTCTGCCGCTTCAAGGTCTTCAGCCTCTTCGGTTGGCTGCGCTAGGCTCCCTTCCGGCACCAGCTCAATATTGGTATGTTCAATTAACCAGTTGACCACCTTTTCCCGCAGGAGATCATCTTCAATCACGGTGTGTAGGCGCTCCTCATCCAGATTTCGCCGCTCTTGTTCGGATACCTCTTCTAAAAGCTCTGTGATTTTGGCAGAAACTTCTTCAGGGGTCACTTGGATTGACTCCTGCTTGGCAACTTCACCCAGGGCTAGAGTCCGTTTAATCCGATCGATCGCATCGGGACGCGATCTCTCTTTGAACATGGGAATGGTGTTCTGGTTGAACAGTTGCTTGATGTCGATGCCCTGATTCTGCAATTGCATCGCCGTCTGGTTAAGGATATAGGTTAACTCGCGATCTACCAGAGTTTCTGGCAGTTCCACCTCAATATGCTTGAGCAGTTCATTTAGGATGGCTTGCTCCTGGTTGGCTTTAGTTTTGTCCTCAGCCTCTTTATTGAAGCGAGTTTCTAGAGCTTCCCGTAGCTCTGCTAGGGTTTGGTACTCATCCTTGCTGGCATCCTGGGCAAAATCATCATCCAGTTCTGGCAGTTCTTTTTCCTTCAGTTCTTTCAACGTAATTGTGAAAATCACGTTTTTCCCAGCCAGATCTTCCTGCGGATACTCTTCTGGGAACTGCAACTGAAGTTCTTTGATATCACCGGGATTCATGCCGACAATCCCTTCCACAAAGCCAGGAATAAAGCGACTTTCTGCCAGTTCCACCTGGAAATCTTGAGCCTGCCCACCGGGAAACTCCTCAGGTTCGGCATCCGGATCCTCTCCTGGTAATGCGCCCTTAAAGTCGATCACGGCAACATCTTGCATTTGCGCCGATCGTCCTTCAACTGGAACCAACGTTGCCATTTGTTCCCGATACTGTTCCAGCAATTTATCGACACGCTCTGGATCCGGTTTCACTTCTTCCGCTTGTACCGACAGATTGGCATATTGCTTCAATGTGACTTCTGGTGGCACATCGACGGATGCCGAAAAGGTTAATGCCTGACCTGGATCAAATTGTTGGACTAGCTCTTCAAAGGTGGAACGGAGTTGGAAGTTGCCCAGAGCATCAATTTTTTCCTGTTGGATGGCTGCCTTCAGGCTGCTGTCGATTAACTCCTCGACGACAGTGGCCTTGATATAGTTGGAGCCAAACCGCTGAATCAACACTTGTCGGGGTACTTTGCCCTTGCGAAACCCAGGAATATTGGCAGAACGGGTGAGCTTTTGGATCACCTGCTCATAAGCTTTTTTGGACATTTCGGGCGTGATTTCGATTTCCAAGCCAAGTTGGCTGGCGGGAAGTTTTTCCTGGGTAACTTTCATCGGTGTTATCGTGATCCAGTTGCGTGGGCAGTGAGGAGGGAAAACCTACTCTAGAAAGAGTTTTAGAGGCAAAGCGGACATGTCCATTGGTTGGGCACGTCCGCATCACCGCAATTAGCTATAGTAACTGATCATGATTCCGCTTGGATGGTTCTTTTAGGGGAATCTTTAGATTAGTGGGTAGCTTGCCTCAGGACGGGGCGGATAGCCAATGCCCAAATTCAGCTTTGAAGCGACCCTGGAAGATCGCCGATCGAATTCGTTGGGTAAATTGGACTAACTCAGTGATGTTATGGATCGAGAGTAGCGTGTAGGCTAATAGCTCCTGCGATCGTAGTAAATGGCTAATATAGGCGCGAGTAAAGTTTTGACAGGTATAACAGGAACAGTTGTCATCTAATGGCGTAAAATCCTGACGAAACCGCGCATTTTTGAGATTCCAGCGTTCTCCGCCAACGATCGCGTTGCCATGTCGAGCGAGCCGGGTGGGAATTACACAATCAAATAAATCGACTCCGGCGGCGATCGCCTGCACAATTTCCCGGTGAGTACCGACTCCCATTAGGTAACGCGGTTTTTCCGGGGGTAGGGCTGGAGCCGTGGCTGTAACAATCTGTTCAATTAGTTCCGGTGGTTCGCCGACGCTGACTCCCCCGATCGCATATCCCGGCAAGTTCAGATCGGCGAGTTGTTCGGCGGCAGTGCGCCGTAAATCGGGATAAACCCCCCCTTGCACGATGCCAAATAGGGCTTGATCCGATCGCTCATGGGCTTGAATACAGCGTTTCAGCCAGCGATAGGTGCGCTCTGTGGCTTCAATTACGGCTTCGCGGCTCGCCGGATAGGGGGGACATTCATCAAATGCCATGATCACATCGGCACCCAGGGCATTTTGGATCGCGATCGATTTTTCGGGGGTCAGATGAATCAGTTGACCGTCCCGGGGTGAGCGGAAGGTCACACCTTCATCGGAGATCGATCGCAGGTCACTCAGGCTAAAGACCTGAAAGCCGCCGGAATCGGTCAAAATGGGTTGCTGCCAAGCCATAAATCGATGCAGCCCACCGGCTTGAGCCACAATGTCTTCTCCGGGCTGCAAGTGCAAATGGTAAGTGTTGGCTAGCACCATCTGCGCCCCGGTTGCCTGGAGTTGCCCTGGGGTGACGGTTTTGACATTGGCTAGCGTCCCCACGGGCATAAACCGGGGTGTTTCGACCTGTCCGTGGGGGGTGAAAAAGACTCCAGCCCTAGCGTTTGTATCACAGCAAAGGGCTTGACATTCAAACCGAAATTTGGTACTCAATGTTAGCTACGACAATTGCCACAAAAAATCCATTGTCGCATTTCTGGGCAGACAGTGGGTTAGCTGACCCAGGAGGAGCAATCTCTAAAACGAAAAGTGTTCTTCGTCGTCAATTTGGACATCCCAACTGGCGGAAAGCACTTCAGCCACCACCGCTTCTAACGCCGCTACGTTTAAACTGCGATTGTGTTGTTCTTGGAGCGGATTAGATTGGGGGATGAGCCGTAACTGGCGACCGTCTTGAATCAAATCGAACCAGGGTTCCTGGGTATCGGATTGACCTAATTCAAGATAGTCAAAACTTTGAACGTTCAGGTACAACGTATGATTTGCTACCAGGGTCGATCGCTTCGGATCGGCGAAGACTTCCAAAACATAGCCTTCCCCCTGACTCGTCATCACTCCATCCTGAGTATGGATGTAGCGAACACGGTTTAAGTCCGCGAGAAGCCGCTGCATATCTTGCTTGTCCACGATTGTTCCAGTATCGACAATGCAAGGTGCTGGCAATTGCTTGCTACCGGGAGTTTGATTATGACTCATGGAGAGAAAGCCTCTGGTCTAAACGAGCCTGAATTTGAATGCAAAAGCATCGCTGACGAATGTCAGTAACACTCGGCGGAGAACTTGGGAATAGATTAAGAATGCATATAGAGTGAGGGCTGCTCAGGAACTTTTGGAAGAGAGAATGATTCCTGTAAATGGTTTATCTTCAATCATGCCTGATACGTCAGACGATAAAGGTTAGAGGAGTCACAGAACTGAGAAGATGCCTCTACAGGTCAGTAGCCCATGAGACAATTCTATACCAAGATCTCTGGCTGACAGTCGATCAAATTATTCCAGTTCGATCGGGAAATTTTGGACTAATTGGGATCGATGGGTGATCCCCTGGAAGATCACACAAATATGCCGGGGTAGATTCATTCTGGCTACTAGATGTAGATCGCTACCTCCGCCAGAGTACGGAAAAATGAAGTTTCATGACAGACAATCCGGCTTCACAATTTGGTCTATGCAGGGTGGTTAGGACGATATTAGGCGCGATCGCCTTCTATACTTGCCTGCCCATCCCCCATGATTGGTCATTGAATTTTCAGGGAATTGCTCGCTGGGCAACGGCGGTCGGTCTATTCATTGGTGGTTTATTAGGCTTATTAGATCTGGGCTTACAACAATTAACCATGCCGGGTCTAGTTCGCAGTGTGGTGATCGTGGGAGTGTGGCTAGCGTTAACCGGAGGCTTGCACCTGGATGGAGCGATCGATACGGCGGACGGATTAGCGGTGCTTGATCCCCAACGGCGGCTAGACGTGATGGCAGATAGTCGTACTGGAGCCTTTGGTGTAATGGCGGCGGTCATGATTCTGTTACTTAAAGTGACTGCTCTAGCCAGTTTGGAGTCCGATCGCTGGATTGCCTTAAGTGCGGCAGCCGGATGGGGACGCTGGGGACAATTAGTGGCGATCGTGCGCTACCCCTACCTCAAACCGACGGGGAAGGGGGCGTTTCATAAGCTGGCAATCCGATCGGATTGGGAGATTCTGCCCAGTACGTTGCTCCTCCTTGGTTTCAGTGGACTCCTGATGTATCTCCAGCTAAATCACTGGACTTTGGCGTTAGGAATGCCGCTATGGGGTGGCAGTGTGGCTTTATTGACTGGAGCCTGGTTTCACCGCCAGTTCGGTGGACATACCGGAGATACCTATGGAGCCGTGGTTGAGTGGACAGAAGCTCTGTGCCTATGTGGGCTGACCATGCTGATTTAGCTATGAATTCTGGGTTCCGGGTAGAGGGTAGATAAAAGTTCGCTTTCGGCGATCGCTAGCGTCTCTAACCGTGTTTGGACGACATCGCGATCGAAATAGGTGGTCGCGAGTACCCAATAGGCTCCATAGTGGCGGGCTTCCGATGCCATTAAACTGCGGTAGAACTTCGCCAATTTGGCATCCGGGCAATGAGTACCCAAAAGTCCCAGACGTTCGTGGCTGCGAGCTTCAATTAAGCCCGAGACGAGCAACGAATCTAACATGCGATCGGGTTCCTGCACCCGCATTTGTGCCTTTAATCCAGCACCATAGGGTGGTGCCGATAGAGGGGCTAGTGGAATTTGCCGTTGCTCTAGAATTTGGTTGACTTGCTCAAAATGCTGCAACTCTTCCTGGGCGATCGTCGTCAGGGTGCGTACCAGCTTGGTACTGGATGGATACCGAAACATGAGATTGAGGGCTACTCCGGCTGCCTTCCGCTCGCAATGGGAATGATCCAGCAAAATAATATCTAAATTTCCTAACGCTTGGTCGATCCAAGCCTGGGAGGTGGGGTGTTGCAGAAACTTAATTGGGGTTGAGGCGGAAACCATGATTGCGATCGCAGGTAAGAACTAACCCGGGTCTGCCAGGTTAGAATATTATCTCTTAGCTACTGCCCCCGTTGCCCGTCCTCGATCGTCGTTGCTGATTCAAGGGTTTCCAAACTGATATTTGCTTCTATAATCCCCTCATAATAGTTTTTGGTGTCTGCCTGTGCTTGCGATCTATCCTGGCAGCTTTGACCCCATTACGCTTGGTCATTTAGATGTGATCGAGCGGGGTTGCCGTATGTTCGGTCAGGTTGTTGTGGCAGTCCTGCGTAATCCCAATAAAACGCCACTGTTTACGGTGGCAGAACGGATGGAGCAAATTCGCCGCTCCACTCGCCATCTTGCCAATTTGGAAGTGGATAGTTTTGATGGATTGACCGTCACCTATGCTGAAATGCGACAGGCAACGGTGCTGTTACGGGGATTACGAGTGCTGTCTGATTTTGAGATGGAACTTCAGATGGCACACACAAACAAAACCCTCTCCGATCGAGTTGAAACGGTTTTTCTAGCAACTTCTAACGAGTACAGCTTCCTAAGCAGTAGTCTGGTGAAAGAAATTGCTAAGTTTGGTGGTTCTATTGATCATTTAGTCCCAAGCCCTGTCGCCCCAGATATCTACAGATGTTACGCCAAGACCCATCCGGTATCGGTCCCGAACATGGAATCAACTCCAACGCTGGAGCTTCCCAAAACGGAGTCTCTGCCAGAGGCTCTGCACGAGCAGGAAGCGTAGATATTCAGCGGGAATTGGATCGTTTAGAGGAAATCATTCTAGAAAGTCCTCGGATTCCCTTGAGCCGTCGCACATTAGTGGATGAAGAGCAACTGATCGAGCAACTCGATTTGGTGCGGCTCAGTTTACCCGATGCCTTCCATGAAGCAGAAAATATTTTGCGGCATAAGGAAGAAATTTTTCTGCAAGCAGAGCAGTATGCCCAAGAGATTATTGACACGGCAGAGCGACGGGCTGCCCAAATTCTGAATGAAACGGGGATTGTGCGGCAGGCAGAAATGGAGGCGCAGCAAATTCGCCAGCGCATCCAGCAGGAATGTGATGCAGTGCGCGATCAAACCATCAATGAAATTGAGCGCATGCGGCGGCAGGCTCAGCAAGAGCTAGAAGAGATGCATCAGATGGCATTGGCGGAATGTGAGGATATTCAGGCAGGAGCCGATGAATATGCGGAACGGGTCCTGCATGACATGGAGATGCAATTGGCTGAAATGCTCCGGGTTATCCGCAATGGTCGTCAGCAATTGGTGGCTGAACAGTCTATGGCTCGCTCTAGTAATGCGTCGATGTTGCGCTCCCGGAAGTAGGGAGTTTTTGACCCATTCCAGGCGGGCAAACGATCGGGGCTGAGTTAACTAACCTCTACGAGTGGCTTGCCATGTGGCAGCAACCGCCGCTCCGATACCAGCTACCATACCCACACTGGCTCCCTGAACAGTCTGATAAATCGGATTTTGAGTTAAACATTGAGTCGTCGGATTGGGCGATTGCAGACAACGATCGCTATCTACCCAACTACTGACTCCACCGAGTACAGTTCCAGCGACGCTACACACGACTAGCATGGTGAAAAAGGAACGACTGCTGACTTTGTTCATGGTTGTTTAAAGCCTTGGAGATCGGTTTGCCAGTTTCAGGATGCCCAAAAACTTGATCCAGAATAGCAGAACATCTCTCCCAAGATAGATGTTGCTGCTCCCAACTAGGACTCTGAAGTTCCAGCTTGGGTTCCATGCTGGTGGTCATCCAGCGCTTTGGCGATAAACCATGCCAATTTGGCAGCAAAGACAGATTCAGCAAATTCTTCCGCCCGTTCAATACAGGCCTGAGCCGAGAAGCGAAGTTTCTCAAACTGCTCGATCGCCGCACACAAACTTTCAACCGTCGGTTGAGGAAATAATAACCCTGTCCGAAAGTTCAAAATAATTTCTTTCATCCCGCTCTGTTCGGAAGCGATCACGGGAATGCCACGTCCCATGGCTTCGATGGGGATGTAGCCAAAATCTTCATAGGCTGATGGATGAATCACCGCGATCGCGCCATCGTAAAGCTCAGAGAGATGGGCGGAGGGAACCTTGCCTAGGAACCGCACACAGGGACTGGCAATCTGCCGGAGGCGTTCCGCTTCTGCACCCGCGCCCACCACCCATAACGGACGATTAAGCCGACTACAGGCACTCACAGCGAGATCCACCTGTTGTTTGGTGCTGAGGTCGCCGATGTAGAGGTAATACTGATTTCCAGCTTCCCCATATCCTTGAATCGGGACAGGTGGGGCAATCACTTCGACCTGCCGCCGATAAAATTTGCGGATCCGACGGGCAGCCATTTCTGAATTGGTAATAAACCGATCGACGCGTTGAGCGGCATAAAAGTCGTACTGCCTCAAGCGAGTATCCAGCCAACGGGTGTACCAATGGTTGGGATAGGGGGTAATGGGAATGGGTTCCCACAGGTAGCGGGGGGGCGTAAGACAGTAGCTCAGATGTAAGGTATGGGAATGCGTCAGAACCGCATGGCTCAGGTAATTACTAGAGCAGGAGATGACCAAATCATACTCCGATAAATTGAGCGACTCCCAGAAATACGGTAGCCCGAGGCGATAGGCATGAAAGTGTTGAGTCATGCCAGGTAGCTGTTGCGCGATCGTTGGACGAATGTCCCACCCGCTCAAGCGATCGACCTGCTCACCCAACTCTTGGTAATCGATAAAGGCTGTGTAAACAGGAGCTTGGGGATAAAGGTGATGCAAGCCTTGTAAGACGCGTTCGGCATCCCCGTATTCCCGTAAATAATCATGGATAAGGGCAACTTTCATACTGAAGGCTCCTGTAGGCATGAGTCGGAGCTAGGACGGTTTGGGTTTACCGTATCGGTAGCTGGGGTTAAGCGTCAACGGCTCCCAAGGCTAAAACCGCATTTTGCCCGCCAAAACCAAAACTAAAGCAAAGGGTGTGCTGGACGGTAGCAAGTTGAGCTGTTCTGACCAAATGCAAATCAAACTCAGGGTGTTGTAAACCGACACAGGGCGGCAGAATTTGCTGTGTCAGTGTCAGCAGACAAAAGGCGGCACCCATGGCTCCGGATGCGCCGATCGTGTGTCCAGTAGCTCCTTTCGTTGAACTAACAGGAACGTGGGGGGGAAATAATTGTTCAATTAAATAGGCTTCGTTACGGTCATTAAGTTGTGTTGCCGTCCCATGGGCATGAATGAAGTCAATATCTTGGGGGACTAAGCGACTGCGTTCCAGGCAACTTTGTACGGCGGCGATCGCGGCTTCACCATATGGATGAGGGGCGCTGACATGATAACCATCTGCTGTCAGCCCGAAGCCTAAAACCTGCCCGTAGACCTTGGCAGAGCGTCGTCGCGCTAATTCAGCCGTTTCCAGCACTAACACGGCTCCTCCTTCCCCTAAAACTAATCCTTCGCGCTCGCGATCGAAGGGATAGGCTCCGGTGGATGCTAATGCCCCCATTTTGTCAAACCCCGTAATGGTTAACGGCGTAATCGGGGCTTCAATAGCACCAGCCAGGACTCGCTGACAGCGCCGCAGTTGGAGCAGTTCGTAGGCCTGGGCGATCGACCAGAGTCCAGTGGCACAGGCGGCCATTGGGGATAATACCGTGGCGCGGGTTTGGATAAATCGAGCGGTAGCGGTAGCGGCAGCATGGGGTAAGGTATCAAACCAGTTGCCGAAGCCGTGACCTCGCTGCTTCACCTGTTTTGCCCAGCGTTCCCACTGTGCCTGATTGCCGCGACTGGAGCCGATGACCACACTGCAATCGGTTAAGGGTGGCTGTAATCCGGCATCCTGTAAGGCGGCTCGTACTACCGCTGCGGTTAAGGTTTCTAAGCGAGCCGGTTCAGTGTCAATTAACGCTAAGGGACGGGGTGGTAATTCGGCAAAGGGTCGGTGTTGCTGAATCCCGGAATGCCCAGCTAATAGGTGCTTCCAGGTAGTTTCTAAAGAGCCCAAAGCCGAAACTAGACCGATGCCGGTCACTACCACATCCATCCGTACTCTTGCTGTCGCTATACCTTTTTGCCCGGTTTGAGATTCTCTGCCCCTTTGGTCACTTTGGCAGACTCGATGCGATCGCCCTGTTGAATGGTATCCACGACTTCCATGCCCTGCGTCACATAACCAAAGACCGCATAGTTACCATCCAGGAAGTTCAGATCGGCTAAAGCAATATAGAACTGGGAAGAAGCCGAGTCGGGAATCGCCGATCGTGCCATTGCTACGGCTCCTCGGGTATGGCGCAGTTTTGGTCTACCCGTAGTGCCTGCCATTTCAAAGGTTTTGCCGTAAAGTGGACGCTCTCCAGCTTGTGGCTTAATTTCTAGCGGAATGTAACGGGGTTGGGACGTGTTGGGATCAATGAAACTGCCTGTGCCCAATTGTTCGGGCGGAAAATTCGGGTTCTTGCTTTGGGGATCGCCTCCCTGGACGACAAACGGCTGGGGTTCCCGCACAACTCGGTGAAATACCAGTCCTTCGTAGACTCCCCGTTGAACTAAATCAATGAAGTTTCCGGCGGTAATGGGGGCATCTGCTCCGTCTACTTCGATCGTGATCGGGGAGCCTTTTACAATCAGTTCAACTGTGGCTTTTCCCTGAAGTTGAGGGAGTTCTGCCATTTGGTCATTACTGACATTGGTGGGTGGTGCTACCGGATTGGCATTACTAGCCGATGAAGAGGTTGTGTCTTGAGGGGTACAGCCACTACCAACTAGAGCAACGGTAACTAAAACAATCGCTAACCAGCGCTGAAACAAACTTTGCATCATGATTCTCTACAGTCCTTCTAAAGGGACACCCAGGAATCGAGCCAGCGTCGCACCCTGATTTTCTAACTCTGATAGGGCGAGAGGCTGACCAACTCGGGTGAGGGGAATGTCGCGCATTCCTTTGACGCGCAAGTACAATGCCCGCTTGGGGTTCAATCCTTCGCGCAAGTCCACTTTAACTGCCTGGACATCTTCGGTGTTGCACTTAACTTCAATCCGGCGATTCTTCCCTGGGAAGCCCCACCGAAAAATGGTAATTTGCCCAGTGGTCTTGTTGAACTCGTTATAGCCACTGCCGATATCCCATAGAATCGTTAACCAAAGGTATAGGCTGAACAACAGACCTAAGGAACCATAGAATCCCATCGCAATCCCTTGAGGGATGAAAACGAGATAAGTTGGATCGGAAAAGGGCAGCAAATTGATCTTGGTGTAACTAGAAACTGCCGCTAGAAAGAAGCCGGTTGCTCCAGCAGACACGATCGTTGCCCACCAGTAATTGCTAAACCGACGAGAGCCAACGATCTCTTGGCGCAGAATTTCTTGTTTTGGGGACATTGTCTGTGCTGTCATGGAGCCACTAGTAGTTAAGGGGTAAAGTCTTTATAGACCAGGATGATGGCACGATCGCATCGCTGTCAGTCTATGACAGCACACCCCGACAGAGCCAGTGGGATCATTGACCCGTTGGGGGCAACCGTCAATCCTTTATCCTGTCAGTTCACATCTTAACGGATAGAGAACGCTACCCCACACCTGCAAGTCTCGACTTAGACGTTGACGAAATATGCAACGCTTTGTTGAATAGTGTTGACAAAAGTCTCAAATTATCAGGTGTGGTTTGGAGAAATCGAATAGTCTGAGACGGTACGTATCGGTTTGTAAAAATTCTGATTTCTCCTATGATGTATAGACATATAAACTCGTTCACTCTAGAGAACCTGCAATTTTAGTAACGCTAGAGGATTTGAATCCATGACCATAGCAGTCGGACGCGTACAGCCGACCCGAGGATGGTTCGACGTTCTCGATGACTGGCTTAAGCGCGATCGCTTCGTCTTTATCGGCTGGTCAGGTCTGCTTTTGTTCCCCTGTGCTTTCCTGGCACTCGGCGGTTGGCTGACCGGCACCACCTTTGTTACCTCCTGGTACACTCACGGCCTAGCCTCTTCCTACTTGGAAGGCTGTAACTTTTTGACCGTTGCCGTTTCTACTCCGGCGGACAGTCTGGGACATTCCCTGCTGTTTTTGTGGGGTCCGGAAGCGCAAGGGGATTTCACTCGCTGGTGTCAGTTGGGTGGGTTGTGGCCGTTTGTTGCCCTGCATGGCGCGTTTGGTCTGATTGGCTTCTGCCTGCGTCAGATTGAGATCGCCCGTCTGGTCGGCATCCGTCCTTACAACGCCATTGCTTTCACCGGCCCGATCGCGGTGTTCGTCAGTGTGTTTCTGATGTACCCGTTGGGTCAGTCGAGCTGGTTCTTTGCCCCCAGCTTTGGAGTGGCAGCGATCTTCCGCTTCATTCTGTTTGTGCAAGGGTTCCACAACTTCACGCTGAATCCGTTCCACATGATGGGCGTAGCAGGCATCCTGGGGGGTGCGCTGCTGTGTGCGATTCACGGCGCGACGGTGGAGAACACCCTGTTTGAAGACGGCGATACCGCCAACACCTTCCGAGCCTTCAGCCCAACTCAGGCGGAAGAAACCTACTCGATGGTGACGGCGAACCGGTTCTGGTCGCAGATCTTCGGGATTGCGTTTTCGAACAAGCGGTGGCTGCACTTCTTCATGCTGTTTGTGCCGGTAACGGGGCTATGGATGGCGAGTGTGGGCATTATCGGGATTGCGCTGAACCTGCGGGCGTATGATTTCGTATCGCAGGAAATTCGAGCGGCTGAAGATCCTGAGTTTGAAACGTTCTACACCAAGAACATTCTGCTGAATGAGGGCATCCGGGCTTGGATGGCTCCTCAAGATCAGCCGCATGAACACTTTGTCTTCCCTGAGGAGGTTCTCCCCCGTGGTAACGCTCTCTAATTCAATGGTCGCTAGCGGACGCGACCAGGAAACGTCTGGATTTGCCTGGTGGGCTGGTAATGCCCGGTTGATCAATGTGTCTGGTAAGCTGTTGGGCGCTCACGTTGCCCACGCTGGTCTAATCGTGTTTTGGGCGGGAGCGATGACTTTGTTTGAAGTCGCGCACTTTATTCCCGAAAAGCCCATGTACGAGCAAGGTTTAATCCTCCTGCCTCACCTCGCTGCTCAAGGCTGGGGTGTTGGCCCGGGTGGTGAAATTGTGGATACCTTCCCCTACTTTGTGGTGGGAGTATTGCACCTGATTTCCTCCGCTGTGCTCGGAATTGGTGGAATTTATCACGCAGTGCGTGGCCCAGAAGTGTTGGAAGATTACTCCAGCTTCTTTGGCTATGACTGGAAAGACAAGAACCAAATGACCAATATCATTGGTTATCACCTGATTCTGTTAGGTTTAGGTGCGTTCTTGCTGGTCGCTAAAGCGATGGCCTTTGGTGGCTTGTACGATACCTGGGCACCCGGTGGGGGTGATGTTCGTGTCATTACTAACCCCACGCTAAACCCGGCGGTGATCTTTGGTTATCTGCTGAAGTCCCCCTTCGGTGGCGATGGCTGGATTGTCAGTGTAGACAATCTGGAAGATGTGGTCGGCGGTCATATCTGGATTGGCTTGATTTGCATCTTCGGTGGAATTTTCCATATTCTGACCAAGCCGTTTGGTTGGTCCCGTCGGGCTTCCATCTGGTCGGGTGAAGCTTACCTCTCCTATAGCCTGGGCGCATTGTCTCTGATGGGCTTCATTGCCGCTTGTTTCGTTTGGTTCAACAACACCGTTTACCCGAGTGAGTTCTACGGGCCTACCGGACCAGAAGCTTCTCAGGCACAAGCTTTGACCTTCCTGGTGCGTGACCAACGCCTGGGGGCAAACGTCGGCTCGGCTCAAGGTCCTACGGGTCTGGGTAAATACCTGATGCGCTCTCCGTCTGGGGAAATCATCTTCGGTGGTGAAACCATGCGTTTCTGGGATGTGCGTGCTCCCTGGCTGGAGCCTCTGCGCGGTCCGAATGGTTTGGATCTGAACAAGATCAAGTACGACATTCAACCCTGGCAAGCGCGTCGGGCGGCTGAGTACATGACTCACGCTCCTCTGGGTTCTCTGAACTCTGTGGGTGGTGTGGCGACAGAAATTAACTCCTTTAACTTTGTGTCGCCTCGCTCCTGGTTGGCAACCTCTCACTTCGTGTTGGCGTTCTTCTTCCTGGTCGGTCACCTGTGGCATGCGGGTCGGGCTCGGGCAGCAGCGGCTGGTTTCGAGAAGGGAATCGATCGCGAAGACGAACCAGTGTTGTCGATGCCGAACCTCGACTAATGTTTGGTTAACTCCGGTTTAACTAAAAAAGGCTCCTGGTTTGATTCAGGAGCCTTTTTTATTACTGATAAACTGATCTCCGACTGGTGTCGATCGCCCGTTAGGCTTGCGCGTGGGCTTTTAAGGCATAGTCACGAAACCGGACTAAATCCGCCTGAATCGTTGATTCGACAATTCGGCCTAGAAATAGATTATCCATTAACTGGAATAGAAACCCAGGAGCGGAATAGGCAATACTCATTTTGACAATGCTGCCTTCTGTACCGCGATCGTAGAAGCGAATCGCTCCCCGGTTTGGTAGACCATCGACGGATTCCCACTGGATGATTTGCTGTGGCACCATTTTCGTGATTCGAGATAGCCAGCTAAACTCTAACCCGCTCGATGCTAGCTTCCAGCGAGACAGATCTGGATCATTTTCTAGAACCTTGACTGACTCAATCCACTTCATCCACCGGGGCATTTGTTCCAGATCCGACCAAAGGTTCCAAACCAGGTCGATCGGAACGGCAACATCAATTTGAACGGTATGTTCCAACCAGTTAGACATAGGGTTAATACTTAAACAATCCGGTGCCTTGAACTTTATAGCCCGTTGGTTCCAGGATAGCTTGGGCAGCTTGCTTCCCGGAGATGGTCGCGCCTTCCATACTATCGATGTAGTCCTGTTGAGTGTAACTGCCCGCCAGGAAGAAATTCTGAATTGGAGTTTTTTGGCGGGGACGGTAGGGGTCAGCCCCAGGTAGTTCGCGGTATAAGGATTGAGCAAGTTTGACCACGTTATACCAGGTCATGTTGAGTTCCCGGGATGAGGGAAAGAGGTCGTGAACCTGCTTTAAGGCATGTTTGGCGATGTCCTCATTGCTCATCTTGATAAACGGATCGCCAGGAGTCAGTACCACCTGTAACAGTGAACCCTGTCCTTCTCGGTAATAATCTTTAGGGCTGGCGAGGGCTAAATCGGCAAAGCAGGAGAAATCGGCATCGGCACTATAGAGTAGGTTATCAATCCCTGCCGCGTGATCCAGTTGTTGCCGTTCGGTTGAATTGTTCAGTTCTGTCACCCAACCGTCGAAGCGCAGTTGGACAGTGGCAACGGGGACGGCTTCTAGCTTGTAAATATTGTCAAATTCCTGCCATTTGCGCCATTCCTGAGGTAACAACCGCTGAATTCCCGGAATATCACAGGCTGCGAGATAGGCATCGGCAACGATCGTCTCTTCGGTGTCGCCATTTGCCACGACTAGACCCGAAACTTGAGTCTGTCCCTGCTGTTCCTCAAACAGAATCCGGCGAGTTTGCCGACGAGTATGAATCTTCGTGCCTCGTGCTTCTAAGTAGTTGAGGATGGGTTGATGCAGATATTCTGCGGGAGAGCCTGCCAACAGATTTAAGCGGGAGGCTTCCGTTTTGGTGGCAAACATCAGGAAGATGGTCAGCATACAGCGAGCCGAAATATTCTCGGTATCAATAAAACCGAGAGCGAGAGCGATCGGATCCCACATCCGCTTGAGACTATTTTGGGAGCCACCATGTTGCCGGAACCAGTCCGCGAAACTGATGCCATCAAGGGCACGAATCGATTTCATGGCAGCATCGAAGTTCACCAAACCGGGGACGATCGGGCTAGTGCCCAGGGCGATCGCATTTTGTAGCTTGTCTTGAACGGTGAGCTGCCCAGTGGTGAAGAAGGCTTTCAGTCCGTGAAATGGGGCACCGACCAGAAAGCGGAAGTCTAACGTTTCGACCTGCCCGCCGCGATTGACAAAGGTATGAACATGCTCCTTGGGCAATAAATGCTCGAAGGCGCCCACTTTGGTCATCAAGGCAAACAGGTTGTAGTAGTTATTGAAGAAGACGTGCAACCCCATTTCAATATGGTTGCCGCCTTCATCGACCCAACTACCGACCTTGCCGCCGACAAACGGACGCGCTTCATAAATCTCAACCTCATGTCCAGCATCCGCTAGCTCTACGGCAGCCGCTAATCCGGCTAATCCTGCCCCAACGATCGCAACTCGCATTCTGCCCATCTCGTTTCAACGACTTTAAGTATTGTAAAAGAACAGATGGGCAGTATTGTGAATGATGTATTCAAGATCTCGGCTCGCTGGAACAGTAAATTGACAGATCTGGCTCATTGATTAGCTTGCAGACGACGTTGCTTTAACTTCTCTTGCAACTGGGTAAAAACAGTTGTAGCATCAACAACCTCACCCTGTTCAGAGGCTTCTATTCCGATCTCAATTTCTTGACGCAATTGTTCAAAGTGCCCTTGATAAACCTCTTCCCATTCCGCAGTTTGCAAATAATCAATAAAGTCCAAAACTACTTACTGGTTTTTCAGGAGAGAGTGTTTTCAGCTTGGCGATCACGACTGTCTCGATACTCATAGTGATCTGAAATAGTACAGCTTAAGCCTGATGTTAGCGCTACTGCTGGCTATACATGGCTTGGCAGGCATCGGAGATACAAGCGGGATAGCGGGGTTGGTAGGCGTGGTCACGTTTGCCGAATAGGGTGTAGCGATTGTCGCGGATTTGTTCATACACTCGATCGCCCATCCACTTTAATCCCGGTAAGGTGCGGTATAGGGTGACGAAGGGATTCCCGATCGGGAGTAAACGACCAATTTCTTCAGCGGCATCACTGCCTTGCCAGCGTTGCTCAGGAGCTTCAGCATTAATCAAAATCATCCCCAGTTCACAATCCTGGGGAGTAACTCCGAGTTGGCTTAACTTAGCGGGATCTTGCATGGAAATGTATTGAAATTGCTGCCCCTGATCCCATTGTTCCAACGTTTGTACCAGGGTGGTACAGAGATTACAGTTACCGTCGTAAATTACGTAGTACATCTTGCCTAAATAATGTTGCTGATCTTTATGGTGATGGATCTTATTAAAGGTTAGCTACCTCCATTGTGAGTAATCATGCTCCAGCCGTTTCTCTACACGGAAGGGATTGAGGATTAACGGCAAACTGGTGCTTTCAGCTACAGTCCTAACGATCGCTCTTAGCGACAATGAGGATTTGACCCCCGATCGAACCCCTCTATCCCGTGTCTTCAGACATGAAACCCCGAATCATTGTTTGTGGCTTGAACTGCACAGGCTACAAAATCTTTTGTTTGCTGAAACAGCAAGGCGCGATCGTCACTGGCATCCATGCTCAAGCCATTCCGGGCGAAATCGAAGATATCATTGTGGGCGATTTGCGATCGGAAACCACATTACTAGCGGCGGGAATTCGGGATGCCCAAACCTTGATTCTGACCGATAACGAAGATGGGTTGAATTTGGCGGTATTAATGCAGGCAAGGGTGTTAAATCCCCGGATTCGGATTGTCAATTGCTTGTTTAATACCAACTTGGGCGATCGCCTGGATCGGACGCTGCCCGAACATATCACCATGAGTGTGGCGGCATTAGCGGCACCCATTTTTGCCTTTGCTGCCCTAGGGAATGCCGCGATCGGGCAGTTGCGACTATTCAACCAAACCTGGCCGATCCATGAAGAATGTATTGACGACAATCATCCCTGGCTGCATCGACCTCTGAGTGATTTGTGGGATGACCGCGATCGCATGTTGATCTACTACCTCCCTACAAATGGGCAGGTAAATCTGGTGTCAGCCGTCTTAAGTAATCAGGTCTTGCAGGTTGGCGATCGGTTAATTATTGGCACGAAGCCGAATGTTCGCCAAGCCCATCAGCGATCGTTGAGTCAACGCTTGTCAAAATTAGGCATGGGACTGCGCTACCTCCAGGCAAACAGTCAAGCCCTGATTGGTAGCACCATGCTGGTGTTATTAGTAATCTTGATTTCCACCCTGGTCTATGTGTCCTCGATTCTGAAGGCTTCTCCGATCGATGCCCTGTATTTCTCAGTCAGCATGATTACTGGGGCGGGAGATAGTTTGATTAATGTGGGTCAAACCTCGGACAGCTTAAAGTTGTTCACCATCTTTACCATGCTGGTTGGGGCAGCCATTATTGGCTTGTCCTATGCGCTGCTCAATGACTTTATTTTAGGAACCCGGTTCGATCACTTCTGGGAAGCGATTCGAGTGCCACAACAACATCACTTCGTGGTTTGTGGTTTAGGTGGGGTGGGTGTTCAGATTGTCAATCATTTAACCAGTTACGGGTATGACGTGGTTGTGATTGAGAAGGATCCGAATTGTCGCTTCCTCAGTACGGTGCGATCGCTCAAAGTGCCTGTGATTCAGGGAGATGCCAGTTTACCAGCGATTCTGAAAGCGGCTCATTTTGAACAATCCCAGGGGTTATTAGCGGTCACCAGCGATGATACGGCTAATCTAGAAATTGCCCTGAATGCCAAAAGTTTGAATCCCAAGTTACCTGTGATTGTGCGCTACCAGGATCCGGAGTTTGCCTGGATGGCACAACTGGTATTTGACTTTAAAGCGGTACTGAGTCCGGCTGAATTGGTGTCTCCAGCCTTTGCCGCCGCTGCTTTAGGGGGGCGAGTGTTGGGCAATGGTATGACAGCCGGGAGCCTCTGGGTCGCGTTAGCTACATTGATTACGCCCTCCCATCCGTTCTGTGGCAAGCGGGTACAGGAGATGGCGATCGGGGCTGATTTTGTGCCGTTATATCTGGAAACCCGGAGTCAAACGATCCACGGCTGGGATTTATTGCAGGTGTCTTTGAGTGCTGGAGATGTGTTGTATCTGACGATTCCCGCCAGTGAACTGGAACAACTCTGGCAACCTATAGCCACGGCTCGTTATGCCAAATCGGCTCAAAGTTTAGTGACTGATAATTTTGGCTAAGGGCAGGTTTTGGGATCAGGTTAGTGGTTCTGCTCAATCGATCGGCTAAACCGACCCCTTGATGATGGGTGATTAGATCCAATTACTTTAAAGAATGGGAATTAAATAACCTCTAAAAAGGTATCAGCTTCTTATGCCCTCATCCCCAACCCTTCTCCCACAGGAGAAGGGAGCCAAAAAGCAGATTCTCTTTCCTCAGTGAGAGGGCTAGGGTGAGGGCAAAAATTGCCGCTGAAAAAATCTACGCTTCTAAGAAGCCGTGGCGGTAGCGGGGTAGCAGACCTTCGTGCCCCCCAAACCACAGTAGCCATTGGGATTCTTGGCGAGGTATTGCTGATGATAGGTTTCAGCGTAGTAAAACTCCGGTGCATCCAGAATCTCAGTAGTAATCGAGCCGTAACCCGATTGACCGAGGGCTTGTTGGTAGGCATCCCGAGAGGCTTCTGCCTGTTGGCGCTGTGCCTCTGAGTAGACGTAGATGCCCGATCGATATTGGGTGCCCACATCATTACCCTGGCGCATGCCCTGAGTGGGATCATGGCTTTCCCAGAACACTTTCAGCAGTTGTTCGTAGCTGATGACGTTGGGATCGAATACCACCCGCACGACCTCATTATGTCCCGTCATGCCTGAACAAACTTCCTGGTAGGTGGGGTTCGGAGTTACTCCCGCCGCATAGCCCACAGCCGTTGTAAATACACCAGCCTGCTGCCAGAATTTCCGCTCGGCACCCCAGAAGCAACCTAAGCCAAACATCGCCATTTCTAGACCCGCCGGATAGGGTGGCTTTAAAGGATTGCCATTCACAAAGTGGCGATCGGTAACGGACATTGCCTCCGATCGTCCAGGTAACGCGGTTTCCGGGGTCGGTAGCGATAGCTTCTTGCCAAATCCAAATAAGACCATGAGTGTTGACCGTGAATTGCTGAATAGTTGTCTACCTACTTCACGTATTGTAGAGATTGGAGCAGGCTGAGTGCAGGGCGGTTATTTGTAAACATTACCATCTGGCATTCTGGCTCCGGTTAAGGTAACGGATTCCAAAATCGCGCCTGCCATTCTGGCTTTGAGCAAATTGGCTTTAGTCAAATTAGCCCCAGTTAAGTTAGCTCGCCGCAGGTTTGCCCCCTCCAGTATGGCTCCTTCCAGGTTTGCCCCGGTTAAATCTGCCCCCTGTAGATTTGCTCCATATAGATACGCCCCACTCAGGTTAGCGGCTTGGAGGTTTGCTCCCTGAAAGCTGACTAATGCCAGGTTTGCCTTCTGTAAGACACTGTTGGCTAAATTGGCCCGATCGAGATTAGAGCCTTGTAGTGCTGCCTCTGTGAGATTCGCTTCTGTCAGAATTGCGCCTTCCAGGTTGTAGCTGTACAGCGAAGCAGACGTAAGATCGCATTTGGGACATTCAAGGTTGTTAATTAACCGCTTGACCTGATCGGGATTGGCGGCTAGGACAGTCGTTAAGGGCAGGAGGGCGATCGTGGCAGCAACAAGGACAGCGGCAGGTTTCATAGTGAGTTGGACAGATATTTGTTCAAGAACGGTAGAATCCCTTCCAGCAACAGATCCGCATATTCTTCGTGTAAGCCCAATGAACCGGGCATCCGATAAACCTGCACTCCCGAGAAGTGAACTAAGACTTCCATTTCTGCCCGTGATTTGGCAGGAGTTTGTTCGCCAATTACGACAAGGGAAGGCACCGGCAAGGGTTGAAAGTAACTTAAAAAGTCCATGCGTCGATGGACGGGATCGAGTGCTCCAGTAACAAAGGCTGCGGCGGCAAATCTAGCGCCTCGTTGCCGGGTGGTGCGCCATTTCTGGGAAATTAAGTTCGCGGTGACATTGCGGGGATTGGCATAAACATGCCGTTGATACATGAACCGGAGAATGGGGGGCAGCGTGTTGAGGAAATACAAAAATTGTCCCAGAATCGGTAGTCTAACAAGTTTGCCTAAGACCTTGTAGAAGCTACGGTATTCTCCCATTGCGGTTGGGAGCGGTCCCCGCCAGGTGGGGGCAACCAGAATCACGTAAGCCCACAGGGAGGGTTGCTGACGGGCAAGTTCCATCACATAACCGGCAGCATGTCCTGCCGCGATCGCCACGACGGGACGACTAAACGCCGATCGGACAAAATCTCGCAGGAAGGCATGATATATAGCAGGTTGGTACTTAAAAGCGGCACGAGTGGATTGTCCGAAGCCGACCCAATCAACGGCGACAACTTGAAATTGCTCCGCCAGTCGAGTAGCTAATCCGCGCATTTCGCCTCGGGTGGAGACGCTGCTCAAGGCGGGTAGCAGCAAAACAGGTTGCCCTTCACCGAGAACTTCGTAGGTTACGGTGATCGATTTACCTTTCCAGACCCAACGGTATTCTTGGACTGAGCCACCAATGTCTAGACTGGATTTGGTTTCTAACACAGAAAACTGACTGGCAGACACACTACCAACACTGAATGAACGGTGTAACTAATCTACCATCTCTTAAATCCAGGGTTCGTCATCGTCGTCATCGGTTTCAGCCGGGGTCGTCTGGGGGACTGAAGGCATCGTCGGCATCGAAGGAGCGGTCACTACAGGATCGTCACCATACAGCCAGAGGTCATCATCGTCATCGAAGTCAGAGGCTGGCGGAGATGGATCTGCCGAGCCAGGATGGGGAAGGGAGGGAGTGGCGATCGTCGATTCAGTGTCAGGTGGCGTGACCGGATCATCGTCGATCCAGGGATCATCGTCATCCCAATCAAGCTCCATGGCTGGAGTCTCTGTTTTCACAGGCGGAGGACATTTGACCAGTTCCAGATCCTCGTTGATGCAGTAGTCATCGGTGAGGGGGGCTGTGGGAGGAGGTGCGGAGGGGGTTGCGATCGCGGGTGGTGGTGGGGATGGAGCAGTCGTTTGGGGATGGGGAGCGGGCACAGCGTCCTGTTCATCTTCGACATCGAACAGATCATCATCCAGATCCAGATCATCATCCAGATCCAGATCATCTCTAACCGAGTCAATTACCTCCCGCGCCTGGACGGTAAGGGTTTGTGTCCCTTCTTTGACCTGCTCACTCAAATCGTGCGTTCGCTCCTTCACCTGTTCAATCAAACCTTCTCCAGTTTCTCGGAGTTGCTCATTAAAAAGATGAGCGGTTTCCTTAGCTTGTTCCGCCAGGGATTGGGCGCGTTCCTTTGCCCGAGCCGTGAGGCTTTGAAACCGACCTTTGGCTTGCTCGGTGAAGCTTTGGGCTTTATGGGTCAACGATCGCAACTCTTGAGTTACCTGCGTATAGTCTTCCTTCAACTCATGGCTGACTTTATGCAGTTTTTCGGGAATGCCCTCGCGATAGGTGTCAAAGGATTGGATCGTAGTTTCGACGACTAATACACGTCTACGTCCGAAACTGAGAATCTTTTCCGGTGATAAACGATAAATGGTGCCGACGAGCCCCCCCCACTGATCTGCCACCATCAGGTAATCCGTGATCAGACCTGTCCGCAGATTAAACACACAGTCGATGACTTTGCCAACGCGATCGCCCGACCGACTCCAAACTTCACAACCAATCAGGGATTCTAACTGCCGCACTCGTTCGGCATCGGTATCTTCTGGTGGGGAGTGGGTTAGAATGCCGTTGCTGCCTAAGGTGTCTACCTGTGACAGCTTGAAAGCGGTCTTGCGATTGCCTAAAAAGCCAGATTTGCAGACAAAGCCCAAGACCCGATGTACCTGGGGATACATCCATAACACTTCAATGCGTCCCAGTTCTTCCATCGTGTTGCGATCGAGGACTAACTGGTTTAGTAGTTCACTATGCCGGACAACCTCGGGCTGCGTCGTCATAACTCCATAAGCATTGGTGTTGATGCTTACAGTGTATCTCAGGGCAAGGATGGGGAAGATGGGTAAGGGGCGAAGCGCGATCGCCCCTATAAGGAAGTTACAAGTTAGGTTGGCGAGATTGGGTGGTATTGGGTTGATTTTGGCGACGCTGCTGTCTTAGTCCCCGGCGTTGCTGCATATTAGCGCGACTGGTTTCTAATTTTTGGCGCAGTTCGGCAGGCAGTTGGCTGAACTCTTGATTCCGAATCGCTTGAATCTGTTGCTTTTGGGCATCTGTCAGGTTAAGAGCTTTGTAGCCTCCGCGCATTCCCTTCCAACTGCGTCCATTGTTAGGTTGTCCGGGTTGAGTTTGCTGGGCAGCTTGGAGCTGCTGTCTTTGGGCATCGGTCAATACTTCATTCATCACCCGATCGCGCATCCGTTGCATGGCTTGCTGCATCTGGGCTTTTTCTGCATCGCTCAGGTTGAGTTTGTTGGGTCTAGCACCAGGTTGCTGCTGGGTTGAAGGTGATTGTCCAATCACTGGAGCCATTGGCACAGCAGACACCAGCAGGGCGATCGCCGCAGGTAGCAGAAGGGCAGCTTTGATGTTCATAGAGTAAATGTGTTCGAGATAGTCTAATGGAACTGACTAACGGATTGGTTAGTTGTTGGTTTAGACTATGCCTGCCAATAAAAGGTTCACTCCGGTTCATCCCCTTATTCCGATTGGGGGCGACCCAGAGTGGTAATATATAACACCGCTTCATCGACCGGAATGCCTAGCACTTCGTTGACCTGATCATCAAAAAAGCCACCAATTCCACTCACTCCTAAACCCAAACGAATGGCGGCAAGGTTCAAGCGTTGTCCCAAATGTCCAGCATCGAGATGGAGATAGCGATAAACCCGATCGCCGTATTGATCGATCGCGGCTTTCAGATCCGCCGTGTGAAACAGAACCGCCGCCGCATCCCGTCCTAGTTCTTGTCCCAAACAGAGAAAATGCAGTTCTTTCCGAAAGCTCTTGAACCGGATTTGCCGTAATTCCTGGGTCTTGGGGGCGTAGTAGTAACAGCCTTCCTCTAACCCTGTCACGGAAGAAACGGCAATAAAGGTTTCTACCAAACTGAGGTCAAAGTAGTCCGGGGATGTATCTAAGCCCTGGTCGCTGTAGTGAGCGGGTTGGTAAGTAAAGTCCAGGAGGGCTTTGAGTTCCTCCAGGGTAATGGCAGCGCCACTATAGGCACGGGTAGAACGGCGTTTGAGAATGGTGTTTTCTAAGGCTTCCAGGCGATCGCCCCACTGAATTGGTGACATTTCGGTGGAAACTTTCAAGCAAAACGGAAAATTATATTTATCGGTGCGTTGACCATCCATCGCGCCCAGTTTCCAATTGACTTTAGCCGTGGGATCGATCGCTAACTTGGTAGCTGTGTGCAAATAGTCCAGCAGTTGCCCATCTGGAATATGGGGATAGGAAGTCTGGGTCGGAGCCGGAAAAATTGTTTTGGCTAAGGGCAGATTTTGTTTGACTTCCAGGAGATCGGCGAGGGGAATCACCGCGATCGCGCCCTCCTGCTCGGTGTCTAAATACAGGAGTTGATTGATCGCATCGTCCATAAAGCTGCCGATCAAATGTGGTCGATAATCGTTGACGGCACTCGCCAGTTCAATATTGCCCAGGAGATGCCCGGAGTCAAGAAAGATCCGGCGATAGGCTCGATCCTGATACCGCCATGCCGATCGCTGAAAGACACTTGTAACCACCAGTGCCATCTGGGTATTTTCCAGAACTGGATGCCAGAAACACGCCACCTGAAGTTTTGTCCAGATGTCGCTCTCCCAAAAATGAACCAGAGAATGACTCCGAGCTTGGTAGTTATATAGCCCAGCCGGGAGCATGGGGGTGCCCCGCGACACGAGATACAGTTCGGCAGGGTACAGTCCACCGGCTGAGGGAGCCGCTCGTAAATAGTGTGGCTCTCCGAGCATGGGAATCAGCCCAGTCAGCCCATAGCTACAGAAGAATAGCCGGGAGAGTCGCTGCCACCATGCCTCCGTCGCATCACCCGGTGGACTATCTGGGCTGTCAGGCAAATAGGCTTTCAGGTCAAAGGCAGTGCCAATTTTGTATTCCTTAAATGGCGTGGGTTGCTGTTCCCAGTCCAATGGTTTACTTTTCGTGTTAATGGTTCGAGGGTCATACTTAGTCCGCTCATGGTAGTGCTGGGCGATCGACGCAGTAGGCTCCGGCATAAACGGTAAGAGTTAACTAGCTCCGCTTCAATCTTGACACTCTCTGGGGCGAACGTGTTACGGCGACAGGTATAGGTTAGGGTGACTTAGGGCGATCCTGGCTAAATTTTTGTAGTTGCGATCGCCAAATTTTATACCCCTTTTGACTTAAATGCAGCCCATCGGTACTGAGATCATCCCGTAAATCCCCCCGAATATCTGTAAAGAATGAGTGTAAATCTAAAAATTCCACCTGTTCTTCTTTGGCGATCGCGGCTAATTCCCGATTTAACCAGCGGATATGACGATTAGGGACTTGAGGCAGGCGATCGACCCAGACGGGGAACGCAGTCGAATTTGTGGGGGAGGGGGGCAGCGATTTGGTGTAGCGTTGGGGAATCTGGTCACCCCCGTGGGGCAGGATGGACTGAACCACAATGCGGCTGCGAGGATGCGATCGCTTCAAGTGTCGAATAATTTCTACTTGATTTGCCAGCAATGTGGCATCTCGAACCCCCCGAATGATGTCATTGATGCCAATCATGACCAAAATTGTTTCCGGGTGAGTGTCGTCAAATAGCTCCAGCCGTTGTAGTAAGCCAGCCGAAGTCTCGCCAGAAATCCCCTGGTTTAACCAACTTACTCCCGTTGGTAGTAAATCGTGGGGAAACCATAAACTGAGGGAATCTCCGGCTAAAACGATTAGGCGTTGAGGAGGCTTTTCGGCAGCGCGACCGGCTTCCCGTTGCAGTTGCGCCAGCCATTGTTGATAGGTGAACTGGTGCCGAACGCCCGGGGTTGGGGAGGCTTGAGGTAAGCTATGTTCCGGGGTAGAAGCATTGACTTGAGAAGACGCGGTCAGGCTATGCTCCGGCTGGGGTGGCAAAACGGCAAGCGCCAACAAGCCGCCTGTGGTGGCTGAGAGAATTGCCCAACTGGAAAAGGTCGTGAAACGCTTAAACACTCATTCAATGCAATGCAGCTTGAATCTGATTGTAGTAGCAGCTTTTAGTTTTGAGCGGCTGTTTAAGAAAAGTCAGTATGTTCTGTATTCTAAGTGGTCAGCAGAAAATCATTTAGGGTTGAATACGAATGCTTGATGGTTGGTCGCCTCCAGATTAAATGGCGCTAGAGCTAAAAAGCAAAAACTTCAGAGCAGAGAGCGACTCTACCCTGAAGTTGTGGAACGTAATCAATCAATCGAACCTAAATATCCGAGAGTTGATCTGGCTTGAGCGATCGCTAGATTGAGCGATCGCTTAATAGTGAGAGCTACCGACTCCAGAGGAACTGCTAGAGATGCTGGAGGAGTGCATGATGCTGTTCGCTTCTTTGACAAATCCGGCATAGGCTTCCATGCCATGTTCGCCGATGTCGAGACCCATCATTTCTTCCTCTTCCGAGACACGGATCCCCAGGGTGGCTTTCAGAATTACCCAGAAGACGGCTGTTGCGACAACGGTTGCTACACCTACAGCCACAATGCCAACAATCTGATACCAGAGTTGGTCGAAGCCGCCATTCAGTAGCAATCCAGCTTTTGGACCGCCACCTTCACCATAAAGAGCCCCTGGTGCGGTGCTGGGACCCACGGCAAACAATCCTAGCGCTAACGTCCCCCAAGCCCCATTCACTAAGTGAACAGAAATTGCCCCCACGGGGTCATCAATTTTCATCCGATCGAAGAAAGCAACGGCATAGACGACGAGGACACCGCCGATCGCACCAATCACTGCCGAGGCTGGAATCGAGACGAAGGCGCAAGGAGCCGTAATCGCGACTAAACCTGCCAGAATGCCGTTGATCACCATTGACAGATCCGGTTTGCCCAGGGCTAACCAGGCAGTAATGGTAGCGGCAACACCACCAAACGCGGCGGCAGTGTTAGTAGTCAGTGCCACATGGGCAATCAGCGAACCATCACCAATTCCCATCGTGGAGCCAGGATTGAAGCCAAACCAGCCTAACCACAGGATCAAGCAACCCAGGGTGGCAATACTCATATTGTGACCAGGCAGAGCATTCGGGCTGCCATCGGAGTTGTACTTACCTAAACGGGGACCGAGGAAGATAGCACCAGTTAATGCACCCCAACCGCCCACGGAGTGAACAACGGTAGAGCCGGCAAAGTCAAAGAAGCCTAAGTCAGCCAACCAACCGCCACCCCAAATCCAGTGACCTGTGATGGGGTATGCAATCCCGACTAACAACAAGCTAAAGATCAGAAAGTCCACGAACTTAATCCGTTCAGCCACGGCTCCAGACACGATCGTGGCAGCAGTTCCGGCAAACACCAATTGGAAGAAGAACTTGGCGGCTAGGGGCACACCTGTCCAGTTGAGTGCACCAAAGATTCCCTGGTAGGCATCTCCAGTGGCGGGGCTATTATCGGCACCCGTTAAGAAGAAGCCACCCCCCAGACCAATCAGATTATCTAGTAGGGTATCGCTACCGTTACTACTGAACATTAATCCAAAACCGATCACCCAAAACGCGATCGTCGATAGCGCAAAGACAATCAGGTTTTTGGCAAGCACGTTGACGGCATTCTTCTGCCGACAGAAGCCAGTTTCTAACATGCCGAATCCAGCGTTCATAAAGAACACCAGCATCCCGGCTACCATGACCCACATGGTGTCTAAACCAACTTTCAGACCTTCTGTGGTAGCGGCGACACTTTCTAGTGTTGGTGCATCTTGAGCTGAGGCAGCATATCCCCAAACACCGACAATCAGCAGTGCTAAAGGAATACTGGCTTGCCAGCTAGGGGTGAGCTTTTTGGCATACCAGCTAGGAGTAAGCCATTTGCTGCCTAGGACAAGGGATGAAGGCTGCCGTTTTCGTTTTGACTGCTGTTTAAGCATCGGGTTCGACATCATGTTCGACATTCCTCGGCGAATGTAATGTATCGATTTACTTGAAAAACTCCATAAACCGAGTCAGGTAGCCTAAGCTGCAATCTAGCGCCAAGTCAACCTCCGTTGTTCAAGGGTTGAGTCTGTCACCGAAAGGGCTGGATGCCTCGAAAATCTCAGGCAAGTACCGACTGTGTAGCAATCTTGAAATAGGAATGCTGTCAGGAGAATCAATATCAGATTCCAGCAATTCTGAGGAGTTAGATTCTGTATCCGTGATTACAAAAACTTTCGGGCTCGGGCGGGGTTGTCCGTGAAAAGACGGTGAGAGAGGTGAAAAATATTACGTCTAATTTCTTAGATGTTTAATAAGGACTTTTGGGAAGAAATAAATTTATGTTACGAGGACTGAGTTTTCTGTGATAATTTGTTACGAACTGGTGAGTATTGCAGAAAACCTGACAAACCTCTGGGATTGGAGTAGATCTAGTTAGGACATTTTTGTGGCAGATGCGAGTTGTCATGCTCATGGTACGTAAGCGGCGGTTTCATTCTGGCTCGATCGCAAATCATCGGCTGTGGTATTCCAAGGAATGGTTATCTGGTCATCTCGCGATGGCATTGGGACTAGCGGTGGTTTTAGGTGGGACGATCGCGCGATCGGCTCAGGCTCAGGACTTCAATCCCCTGACTCCGGCAACGGGTACGCCAGCGTCGCTACCGCTCAATCCCGACTGTTTGCCGATGGCTTCGCCCCCAACCGCAGGGTTAAGCCAGTTAGTCAGTGATGTCAGCCAAACAGTGGGTCTGGTTGAGCAACCAGAAATGGGCATGGGACGACTGGTGGGGCAACTAGCTCCGCAACTGGTCGCGTATTTGACTCCCGCACCCTTTCCCAAGATTCACGCCCAGGCTCGGTTAGCCAAAGTGCCAGTGATGATGTATCACGACATTCTGCCGGAAAAGCAGGTGTTTTTTGATGTCACTCCCGCCGAGTTTGAACAGCACTTACAACTGATTCAGCAACGGGGGCTAACGCCGATTACGATGGATCAATTGGTCAGCCATTTGCAGACTGGCTTACCACTACCCGAAAAGCCGATTCTGTTGACGTTTGATGATGGTTATGCCGGACATTATCAATATGTTTATCCGCTACTAAAGAAATACAATTATCCCGCCGTCTTTTCGATCTACACGGCTAAGGTCGGGAAACAAATGGGGCGCTCTAGCCTGACCTGGGAGCAATTGCGGCAAATGGCGCAGGATCCGTTAGTGACGATCGCGTCCCATAGTGTCAGCCACCGGGTCATGCCAGACTTGACCGATGATGAAATCCGTGTCGAAGTGACGGAATCCAAGCGGATTCTAGAGACGGAATTGGGGACTCCGATTCATTACTTTACTTATCCCGAAGGCAAATACGATGAACGGGTGTTAACGGCGGTACAGGAAGCAGGATATTTTTCGGCGTTAACGATGGATGATGCCGATGAACGCCTAGCCGGACAATCCGATAGTTTGCTGGCGATCGGGCGGATTGGGCAGTCGCGGACGGCGGAAATGGTAGAGATTGCCTGGGGAGGGGATCCACAACCATCCTGGAGTATGGGATTTGACTTTAGCAGTCCGATTCGGCGCACTGAAACGGTGATTGATGATACGCCTTTCATTTTCATTGCCGGGGGTAAGCCGATTACGATTCATGCGGATAGTCGCTATCAGGTACCCGAAATTCTGGCACGATCGCAGACAGGGGCGATCGCGGCGGTCGATGGGGGCTTTTTCTCGCTGGAGTTTCTCGACTCGAATGAAATGTTGGGGCCTGTATTAAGTCAGGCTCATGGACAGTTTATTCCCGGTCGCAAAGGGGAAATTCCGCTGATTAACAACCGTCCTTTAGTGTTGCTGAGTCAGAAAGAAGTGCGGTTTGTGCCCTTCAATAACTTACAGCACAATACGTTAGAAGGAATTCAGGCAGAGATGCCCGACGTAACCGATGCCTTTGTAGCCGCTGCCTGGTTAGTCAAAGGGGGGCAACCTCAGCCTGCCAGTAGTTTTGGGAAGTTATTTGATTTTGATGCCGAACGCCACCGGGCTTTTTGGGGCATTAATCAAGCCGGACAACCAAAAATCGGAGTTTCTGTGGAACCGATCGGCTCAGTCAATTTAGGGATTGCGCTGGCTAAGGCAGGCTTCCGAGATGCGGTGATGCTCGATTCCGGTGCCAGTACCTCGCTGGCATATAAAGGGGAATCGTTAGTGGGGTATGAACCCCGTCCTGTTCCCCATGTGGTTGCCCTGGTACCTACTGCTCCAGATCCCAGTACCACCTGTGCGATCGTGTCATCCCGTTAGCAGGATCGTGCCGTTACAACAGGCTGAGAGCAACCTGGAGCAGTCCGCCTACCACAGATAAAAAGCCTTCAGCAAACCCGATCCCCCGTTTTTTGCGGGGTGGGTCGGTCAGTTGCTTGTGGGCTTCCTCGGCAACCTTAGCGGCCTCCAGGTTCCCTTGCTGTTTGAATAAATCCTTGGCTTGCTGAAAATCGCCGATCGCCCCAGCCTGATCACTATTTTGATATCTGGCCACTGCCCGACCGAGATAGGCATAGGCGGAGTCAGGTTTGCGGATTAGAGCCTGACTATAGTTCTCGATCGCGTCGCCAAAATTGCGCTGTTCAGTATCCTGCAATCCCCACCGGTAAAAGTCGGCAGCACTAACTAAGGTGCTAGGTAAGCCGATCGTCCGTCGGAGTAGTGTGTTCGTCAGGACGGCATCCTGGAGGTTTGCCCCAACGACATAGGCGGTGCGGAGATCGGCAGAGTTGAAATTAGCGCCATCCAGTCTGGCTCCACTGAGATTGGCACCATACAAGGCAGCGCCGGTCAGGTTGGCTCCCCGCAAATCTGCCCCAGTGAGATTGGCTTGACTCAAATTGGCTCCGATCAGATTGGCTCCGCTCAGGTTAGCGCCACTCAAATTAGCAAACACCAAACCTGCGTTGCTGAGGTCACACTGGGGACATTGCCGTGTGGCTAAAAGCTGTTGGGTGTGCGCCAGATTTTCTGCCTGAGCCGCAGAACTAAAACTTAAAATGGTGACAAGGGCTGTACCAATGGCGGCAATTGACTGGTTATTTATTGAAGGATTAATGTTCATAGGCGTAATTTGGGCACTTTAATCAGGGTGCAATCGGGTGACACTATTCAACCCCAAGTTGGCGATCGCAGCACAAGAACTTTATCTTGATTCAATCCTCATGCCACGTAAGCAAAAGTTTCCTCACCTGCTGAGTTCTAAATGGACGGCACACCAAAAAATTGATGGGTGGCGGCATTTTCAAGTGGTGAATCGCAAAAATCAAGGTCAGTGGGTGTTTGCCGAACTGGTTGCCGCCTGTGATCCGACGGTGCGCTTTTGGATCAATGCCAAACTTTTGAAGGACAAACACCTGTGGCAGGCGGGATGGCGATCGCTTCAGGAAGTGGAGTCTCCTGCCCTGGAACTGGATGAATTGTCCCTGCCCGAAACTCAGCGATCGGCAATGTCCAGATTCGATCGCTAAAATCTCTAATCAACCCCCACCTTTGCAAGGGACACGGCATAGTAGAAGGTGAAGAATTGCCATTGGTTGAATCATCGCCCGTTGCTCTCATTATTGCCTGCCTATGTTTAATGCTACCGAAATCCTGATTGATGATTTTGTCCAACAATTACGGGCAGGATATCGCCGCACCTATGGCAATTTGAAAGCGGATTACGCGGATATCATTGCCTGGGCGGGTGGCATGGCGTTAGAAAATATTGCCAACAGTGATGCCCTCTATCACGATGTTGAACACACAATCCTGGTGACGTTAGTGGGACAGGAGGTGCTGCGGGGAAAACACATTCGGGAGGGGGGAGTTTCCCCGGAGGACTGGCTGTATTTCATGATTTCCTTAGCCTGTCATGATATTGGCTATGTGCGCGGGGTTTGTCGTCAGGATCGGGACAATCTCTGTGCCACCGGAATTGACGGTGCCATGATTACCCTACCCTCTGGTTGTACAGATGCTATCCTTACGCCCTATCACGTCGATCGCGGCAAGTTATTTATCGAAGAACGCTTTGGGGGTCACAAACTTTTGGATACTGAAATTATTAAACGTAATATTGAATTGACCCGGTTTCCGATCCCGGCGGCTGAGGATCATCAGGATACGGTGAACTATCCCGGTTTAGTGCGAGCCTCGGACTTAATTGGTCAACTGAGCGACCCCCGTTACCTGAAGAAAATTACGGCTCTGTTTTATGAATTTGAGGAAACCGGAGTTAACAAGGTTTTGAACTATAAAACTCCCGGTGACTTACGCCGGAACTATGCCCAATTTTATTGGAAAAGTGTTTATCCCTATATCAAACCCGCTCTCGGGTATCTTTCCCTGACGCAGCAAGGACAGCAGATTACGGCTAGCCTGTATGCCAATGTGTTTATGGTGGAGCATGAGGGGGCGTAGGGAGAGATAGGGGAGATAGGGAGATAGGGGAGATAGGGGAGATAGGGGAGATAGGGGAGATAGGGGAGATCTGTCTCTTATACACATCT